>JAHFDQ010000454.1 GCA_023248915.1 Archangiaceae bacterium
CGCCCGCCCCGGCCGACTCGCGGCCGCGCGCCCAGGTCGCCTACGAGGGCGACGACGAGTTCAGCGTCATGTCCACCGACACGGGCCGCCGCAAGAAACCTGCGGTCGAGCTCGCTCCCGGAGCGGTCGACGACAAGGACAAGGTGCCGAAGCCCGAGGCGGACCCGCCGAAGAACACCGCCTGGCACTTCATCCGGAAGATCTTCGGAGCCTAGCCCGCGCGCCAAGGGCCACGCCGGACCTGGCGTATGCTGCACGCCCCGGGCAACCTCCGCCCGCCTACGAGGTGTCGATGCCGCTCTTCTCGCGCCCAGACGGCAAGCCGGTGGAAGACGTGCCCGCCGTCCGCCGCATCATGCCGTTCATCATGCCGACGCGCACCGAGTCGGCGGTCTACTTCGAGCAGGAAATCGACTTGGCGCGGACCGAGCCGTTCATCACGGCCTTCAACGCCTCGCACCCGCGGCGCATCACCGTCTTCCACGTCTTCCTCTGGGCGGTGACGCGCGCGCTCGCCCAGCGCCCGCGCATGAATCGGTTCGTGATGGGCAGCCGCCTCTACCAGCGCGACGGCATCTGGCTGTCGTTCGCCGCGAAGAAGTCGCTGTCGGACGACGCGCCGCTGGTCACCTTGAAGCGCCGCTTCGACCCGGCGCAGACGTTCACCCAACTGGTCGACTTCGTGCACGGCGACGTCGGGGTCGGCCGAAGCGACCAGAAGAGCCACGTCGACAACGAGCTGTCGTTCTTCCTCAGGATTCCGGCGCCGGTGCTGCGGCTGGCGGTGCGGCTCTTACGGTGGCTGGACGGGTGGAACCTGTTGCCCGGGGCGTTCATCCACCCCGACCCGATGTACACGAGCATGTTCGTGGCGAACCTGGGCAGCGTGCGGCTCGAGTCGGCCTTCCACCACCTCTACGAGTACGGCAACTGCCCGCTGTTCGCCGCCATCGGCCGGAAGCGCGAGTCCTGGTCCCTCGACGCGAACGGCCAGCGCGTCCCGCGCCCCACCTGTTCCATCAAGTACACCTTCGACGAGCGCGTCGAGGACGGCCTGTACTGCGCCAGCTCGCTCGAGATGCTGAAGGCGATGATCGAAGACCCGGTCGCGCACGGCGCCCTGGCGGACGCGGCGCCCGTCGCGATCTCGGCGGCGGGCTGACCCGATGCCGCCGCCCGGCCTCACCACACGCCAGGTCAGCCGGCTGCGCCGAGGCGAACTGAGTCCGGGCGCTCCGGCCGACCAGGCGGTGGCGGTGGAAGAACCGCTCGAGATTCGCGTGGCGTCCGAACCGATAGCAGTCACGATGAGGACTCCGGGGCAGGACGACCGGCTCGCGGTGGGTTTCCTCTTCTCCGAAGGCGTGGTCACGTCCATCGACGATGTCGCGTCCGTCGTCCACTGCGGGCGACCGGGCGAAGAAGGCACGGCGAACGTGGTCGACGTCGTCGCGGCGCCGGGCGTGGTGCTGGACGCCGACCGGCTGGCCGCCACCCGCCGGGGCACCCTGACGACCTCCGCCTGCGGCGTGTGCGGGCGGCGGACCATCGACGACCTGGTCGCGTCGTCTCAGCCGCTCGAGGACGGCGACCCCATTCCCCTCGAGCTGCTGACCCGTTCGACCGAAGAGCTCGCGGCCGCCCAGGCCACCTTCGGGCTGACCGGCGGAGTGCACGCCGCCGCGGCCTTCGACGCCGGGGGCGGGCTCTTGGCCGTCGCGGAAGACGTCGGCCGGCACAACGCGGTGGACAAGGTGGTCGGCGCGCTCCTCTACGACAACCGCATCGGGCCGGGAGTCGAGAAGGCGCGGCGGCCGTGCGTCCTGGCGGTGAGCGGCCGGGCGAGCTTCGAGATCGTCCAGAAGGCTGCGCGCGCAGGCGTCCCCGCGGTGGTGGCCATCTCGGCGGCGACGTCGCTGGCCATCGACCTGGCGACCCGGGTGGGCCTGACACTCGCCGGCTTTTCACGGGGAGGCGAGCTGGCGATCTACTCGGGCCTGCACCGGGTGGCCCCAGGGCGGCGACGCCCCTAAGCTCGGTGGCCGCTGACAGCCGCGGCGGTTACTAATTTCTCGCACGCGTGATGGGAAAGGGAATGACGGACAAGCCGGGTAGCGCCGTGCCGTGCCAGCCGAGCATTCACGCGGCCGGGTACAGCCGCGCCTTTCGGGCCGTCGAGATCGCCAGCATCACCGTCTACGCGGCGATGATGGTCGCCCTGGTCGCGCGACTCGTGCCGTACGGAAGCGACTTCACGTGGCTGCTCGTGGCGGCGTTCCTCTGCGGTTTCCTCGCCGCCGACTTCGTCTCGGGCTTCGTGCACTGGCTGGCCGACACCTGGGGCGCAGTGGACATGCCCGTCATCGGCAAGGCGCTGCTCCGGCCCTTCCGCGAGCACCACATCGACCCCAAGGCAATCACCCGCCACGACTTCATCGAGACCAACGGGTCGAACTGCCTCATCTCGATTCCGACGGCCTGCATCTGCCTCGCGACTCCTCTCGGGCCCGGCCCGTGGCAGGCCGGGCGGCTCTTCGTCGCGACCAGCCTGGGGGCGATGATTCTCTGGGTGATGGCGACCAACCAGTTTCACAAGTGGTCTCACACCGACCGGCCGCCCACGCTGGTGGGGTGGCTGCAGAGGGCCCACCTCATCCTGCCGCCCGCGCACCACGCCCTCCACCACCGGGCGCCGTTCACCCGCTACTACTCCATCACCGTCGGCTGGTTGAACTGGCCGCTCGACCGGCTGGGCTTCTACCCGTTCCTCGAGCGGTTGGCGGCGGCGGCCCTGGGGGCCGTGCCCCGCAGCGACGACCTCGGCGCTTCGGCGGCCTGGGCGCTGGCGCAGGAAGACGCGGCGCGCCGCGAACCGGCCGAGCCGTCGCTGGCCGAGCCCCGGTAGACGCCTTCAGCCGAAGGAAACGTCCACGTGCTCGGCGCCCGACAGCGGCTGGCCCAGAAACTTGGCGCCGACGTCCATGAAGCGCTCGGGCACGTCGGTGACGAAGTACCGGTGCTCGGCCGCCCGGGACTCCGCTTCGAGCGCGCCCTTCGAGGCGAGCACCGCCGCGACCGCTTCCGCGGTGGCCTCGGCCGAGTCCACCAGCGCGACGCCCGGCCCCATCACCTCGGCGATGACGTCCCTCAAGAGCGGGTAGTGGGTGCAGCCCAGCACCAGCGTGTCGACTCCGGTCGCGACGAGGGGCGCCAGGTACTCGCGCGCCACCAGCCTGGGCACGTCGCCGGTCACCCACCCTTCCTCGGCCAGCGGTACAAACATCGGGCAGGCGCGGGCCGACACTTGGACGTCCGGCCGCGCCGCCTGAAGCTCTCGCTGGTAGGCACCTGACCGAATGGTTCCCGGTGTCCCGATGACGCCAATCTTGCCCGACCGGCTCTTCGCCGCGGCGGCCCGGGCCCCCGGAGCTATGACGCCCAGCACCGGCACCCGGAGGTGCGCCTCGAGCTCGGGCAGCGCCACCGAAGAGGCAGTGTTGCAGGCAACCACCAGGAGCTTGATGCCGCGCTCGAGCAGGAATTCGGCGTTCTTGATGGAGTAGAGCGTCACGACTTCGGGCGACTTGGTGCCGTAGGGCACCCGCGCCGTGTCCCCCAGGTAGAGGGTGCTCTCGCCCGGCAGGCGGCGCATCAGGGCCTTCAGCACCGTCAGGCCGCCCACGCCCGAATCGAAGACTCCTATGGCCCCGCGGCTGTCCGGACGCATCGGGCCCGTAGGTATCACGAATGGTGCCAACCGGCCTGGGTGCCCAGAACGCGGCAAAGCGGAGCCGAGGAGGGGCCCTCGACTCCGCTCGGGCTGAACGGAACGCCAGCGCGGCTACTGCGTCCGGGGCATCAGGATGTTGAGCGCCGTGGCGGGGAACACGCCGTTGACCACCGCCACCGACGGCGGGTTGGCCCAGTTGTCGTAGTAGGTCGACCCAGTTCCGGCAGCGCTCAGTAGCACCTTGTAGGTGCCCTCGTGGAGGTAGTCGTAATAGACGATGGGGCTGCCACAGGGCCGCGGGTCGCCGTAGGGCCCGTACACCAGGTTGCCACTCACGTCCTTGAAGTCGACGTAGACCGTGGTGATGCCAGCCTGGGCGCAGGTCACGATGACCGAGTTCTCGCTGAGGGTCCACGCGAGCGTCGCACCGCCGACCGCCCAGTCGATGAGGTAGTCGGCCGCGACTGGGGCACCGGCGGTGGTCACGAGGGTGCTGTAGGCCTGGTACAGCAGGTACCCCGAGTTGTCGTATCCGAAGAGGTCGATGGTGTGGGTGCCGGCGGGGAGGAAGGCCGTCTGAGCGCCGGGCGTGGTGCGCCCAGAGGCGCACGGCACCAAGGTAGCGGTCGCGCCGTCGATGCTCACCGAGACGTTGGTGACGAGCGCATCGGCACAGCTGGGGTTGGTGTTCGCGCCGAGCGCTGGGAAGTGCCAGGTAAGGTAGGCGTAGGAGTTGGCCCCGCCTACCGGGGTCAGGTCGACCGGCACCCGGACGTCGCCGTCGACGGTGAAGGTGCCACTTCCCGTGTAGATCTGCTCGCCGCTGTACCCCTCCGCGTCGAGCGTGAAGGAGTAGGTGCCCGCGGCGAAGTCGTGCAGCACGATGCCCGGGTAGTTGTTCGCCAGGCAGGGGTAGACACCGGCGTTCTGCAGCGTCTGCCCGGGAATCGTCACCACCACCGACTTCACCTGCGAGGCTTGCGAGCACGTCATGCCGGCGAAGCTCCAGGTGAAGGTGACGTTGCCGGGTTGGGCCGGGGGGGGAGGGTTCCGGACCACGATGCAGCCGCTGAGTGCGACAATCGCGAGGAATGCCGAGACGAGCTTTGCGTTCATTGAGTCCGCCTTGTCGTTGTTTCGTTTGATGATGGCGCGAGCTGACGCGATCCCCCGCTCCGGAATTCAATGACTACACGACGCGGGCCGATGCGCAACCACTTGGAGAAGCTGGACTTTGCGCGAGTCCCACCTGCTCCCACCTGACACCGATGGCGCACCGGCGTTTGTTTGACCCATGCATGTAGCAGTGTTACGCGGGACACTCGGATGATGTCGCTCGGACGGCCACTCTTCGCCGCGCTCAACTACTGGGACATCGTCCGAAACGGGTCGGCGCTCGAGCTGTCGGTGCTCTTGTTGCTGGCCGGCGTCTCGGCGTTCTCGTGGGCGCTCATCGCGATGAAGTCGCTGCAGCTGTCGAAGG
>JAHFDQ010000455.1:0-1606 GCA_023248915.1 Archangiaceae bacterium
TCGGCCGTGTACGGCAGGCGTTCCCAGTAGGTGCTTACCAAGAGGTCGGCTCCGCGAAGCTGGGCCTCCAAGTGCGCTCGCTCGAAGGTGAGGGGCGCGCTGGTGACGGGCCCCGCGCCCGGCGGCGGTCGCCGGCGGGTGAGCGTGTGCACCGACCAGCCGCGCTTCAACAGCTCGGTTGCCACCGCCGAGCCCGTGTAGCTGAACGCACCGGTGACGACCGCCTTGCCTGCCATGGTCAGCCAACTTACCTCAGTCTGGACGCCAGGGTGCCGGGGCCCTTGCGGCCGCGGCCGGCCCGGCGGTACCTTCTTACGTCGTCTTACCGGTGGAGGTCGCAATGGCCAAGACGAAGCTTTCGACCAAGGGGCAGCTCATCATCCCGAGGGACGTCCGGGCTCGCCACGGGTGGAAGGCGGGCACCGAGCTCGAGGTGGAGGACGAGGGCGAGTTCGTCGTCCTCCGCCCCTGCCGAAAGCTTCCGCGAACGACCGTGGACGATCTGCTCGGTTGCCTTCCGTACGAGGGGCGTCGGCCCAAGACACTCGAGGAAATGGCGGCAGGCATCGCGAGAGGAGCTCGAGCCCACCGGTGATAGCTCTTGACACCAACCTCGTGGTGAGGGTCATCACGAAGGATGACCCCGGGCAGGCGCGCCTCGCCGCCACGCTGATGCGAGCAAACCGCCTCTGGCTGAGCAAGACGGTGTTGCTCGAGACCGAGTGGGTGCTGCGCTACACCTATGGCTACTCGGCCGCGGCCGCAGGGACGGCGCTCACCAAGCTCGTCGGCCTCGAGAACCTCGAGGTGGAAGACAGCCTGACGGTCGAGAGGGCGATCGGCTGGTACGGCGCCGGGTTCGACTTCGCCGACGCCCTGCACCTGGCTTCCTGCGGGCCGGCCCAGGTCTTCGCCACGTTCGACCGGAAGTTGGCGCAAAGAGCCGCTCGCCTCGGAGGGGCGCCGGCCGTTCAGTGGCTCAAGGCGGCCTCGAGGAAGTCGAAGTAGTCGTAGGCCCCTCAGAACGCCCAGCCCAGCGCCAACCCGTAGCTGCCGGAATTCGGCGCCACCACCGGCACCACCGTGGCTGGCACCAGCGCGCCCGCGTCGAACCGGTAGTGGGTGGACCGGTTCCGCACCACCCACCGGCCGGTGTAGTAGCCCATCGCCGCCCCCCACAGCACGTCCGAGACGAAGTGGTAGTCGTCGGTGACCAGCGTGACGCAGAAGGCGAGCCCGAACAGGTGCATCGCCACGTCGAGCATCGGCTGGTCCCAGTAGGCCGACGCCGCTCCAATCATCGCGTACAGCGCCGCTGAGTGGCCCGACGGGGTGCCGGCGGGGAAGAGCCGGAAGAAGCCCGGCGGGCCGTGGAATTCCCCCAGCCCTTCGCCGTCGCGCGGCCCCTCGCGCCCGAGCGCCAGCTTGATGCCCACCTGCCACACCTGGGCCATGCTGAATGCCTCGAGCATCAGCGACACCGACTCGAGCAGCGCGGCGTCGTCCGTCAACCAGCCGTAGGCGAGCGCCGCGGCGGGGACGGTCCAGATGCCGCCCCACACCAGCGCGTCGCCCAGGCGCGTCCAGACCAGGTAGTGGCCCGGCG
>JAHFDQ010000455.1:1616-5212 GCA_023248915.1 Archangiaceae bacterium
CGCAACGGCAGCACCAGGTGCGGCCACCGGTACTGGTCGCCGAGCAGCAGCGTCAACGGCGGGTCGGCCACCGGCGCGGCGTCGGGCAGCGCCGAGTCGCGGAAGTCGGCGGTGGCCGGCGTCGCGGCCAGCGCCGCGGCGAGGACGAGGGCGGTAGCGCGGGGCATGGCTTCAACCTCCCCCGGCCGGAGCGCGCTCGGCCTCGCGCTCGAGCCAGCGGTGAAGGAAAGCGCGCACGGCGGGGTGCGCCGAGCGGCGGACCTCGTCCGGCGTACCCTCGGCGACGATGCGCCCTTCGTCGAGCAGCGCCAGCCGGTCGGCGACCCGAAACGCGGTGGGCACGTCGTAGATGGTGGCCAGCGCGGTCAGCCCGAGCCGCTTCTTGGCGTCGACGATGAGGTCGGCCACCCGGGCCGTCGTCGGCGGGTCGAGGCCCGCCGTCGGTTCGTCGTAGAGGACGATTCGCGGCTCGAGCACCAGGGCCCGGGCGAACGCCACCCGCTTCTTCATGCCGCCGGACAGCTCGGCCGGGAACAGGCGCTCGACGGCCCCCAGCCCCATGGAGTCGAGGGCCGCCCGCACCCGCCGCCGCACCTCGGCCGGCCCGGCCCGGGTGCGCTCGCGCAAGGGGAAGGCCACGTTGTCGAAGACGCTGAGCGAGTCGAAGAGCGCCCCCGCCTGGAAGAGGATGCCCAGCTTGGCGTGCATCAGCGTCAGCCCCGGCGCCGAGAGCGCGCCCACCTCGTCGCCGTCCACCCAGACCCGGCCTTGGTCGGGCTTGAGCAGCCCGATGACCGTCTTCAGGAGCACCGTCTTGCCCGACCCCGACTTGCCCAGGAGCACGCAGGTGGTGCCCTCGGCCACCCGCAGGTCCACCCCGCGCAGCACCGGCCGGTCGAAGGCCTTGTGCACGCCTTCGAGCTCGATGAGCGCGTGGGAGGCCGGGGGTGCCACGGCTACAGCTCCCAGGCGAGCTGGACGTGCACCCGCGAGTCGTCGGCCGTCACCGCCAGGTCCGCCGCGTCGCTCCAGCGGCGGGTGCGCTCGAAGGTGGCGCGCACCGACAGGCCCCGCCCCGGCAGCGCGTGCGACACCCACAGCCGGGTGAGCTGCCGCTCGTCGGCGAGGCGCAAGTCGCTGCCCGTCTTCTGGGCGAGCAGCTTCTCGGCCGAGAGCACCGAGTAGCGCCGAACTTCGACGCCGAAGGCGGCGTCCCGGTACTCAAGCTCGGCGCGCACCGAGCCGCGCAGGCCGTAAGCCCAGTAATAGCCGTGCGCCGCCAGCACCGGCGAGACGCCGGAAGGGGCGAGCGCGCCGACGGCGAGCGCCGGGTAGGCCTCTGAGAACATCGCGCCGAACACCGGGTAGACGTCGGCCCCGGCCATCAGCCGCAGCCCGCCCTGCGAGTAGGTGCCCTGCAGCGTCGGCCCCACCGGCGACACCATCGCGAGCTGGTCGGTCAGGCCCGGGACGAGCCTTTCCTCGTGCTCGAAGAGCGCGCCGAGGCCGACCAGCCCCATGCCCCCGTGCACCCGCGAGTCGGTGCCGTCCAACTGCTGCACCCAGAGGCCGGCGTAGGCCGACTCTCCGAGCAGCGCTAACTCCTGAAGCCCGCCGCCGCCCATCGTCACGGCCAGCAACAGGCGCGTCGAGAGCGGACCGCTGGAGAGCGTCGCCCCTTCGCCCGGGCGGCCAAAGCCAGGCTGGCCGAGGAGCTGGGCGTCGAGTTGCGCCGAGCCGCCGAAGCCCGAGCTCACCCTGCCGTCCGCGTGGGACAGGTCGAAGCCGGCCATCAGGTGGAAGCGGTGCCACTGGTCGGCGGCCAACCCCCGGTCGTCCAACAGCCGCAGCCCGCCCGGCGCCGACCAGCCATGGAGCGGGCTGAGCGAGGTGGGAAACGAGAACAAGCCCGAGATGAAGAGGTTGAGCGCGGTGGGTTCGCTGCGCCGGAAGAAGTCCGACACCTGGTACAGCGGTTCGCCGAAGGCCAGGCCGCCGAGCGGAGTCATGATGAGGTCGTTGAGGCTGGCGACCTCGCGGAACTCGGTGACGTATTCCCAGAACGCCGAGGCGGCGCCGGCGGTCAAGAGCGCGCCGAAGGGGCCCAGCCCGCGGTGGCGGGCCGACTGGTAGAAGACGGCGCCGGCCGCCGGGTGGCCCGGGCTGTTCAGGTACAGCACGTTGTCGTCGAACTGCAGCCCCTCGCCGGTGAGCAGCTTCTTCCGCAGGGTGGCCCACGACAAGTCGTATTTCCAGTCGACGTCCGAGACGGAAGTGTCGGTCAGGTACCAGACCTCGCCGATGGCGAGCACCCCGCCCAAGTCGAGCGCCAGCCCCAGGTAGTCAGGAAGGCCGTGGCCGTCGCGGCTGTAGATTTGCCAGGCCGCGTCGAAGTCGAGCCGGTCGCCCGAGGCCAGGTCGAAGTACCGGCCGTCGGCGTCCAGGGTGACCCGGGAAGGGCTGGCCACGGTGCGCAACAGCACCAGCTCGCGCACGCCGCGCTCGGCGGCCATCGAGCCCAGGCTGGTGCGCAGCCGGCGGCCGAGCAGCGCCAGCTTTTCGTCCGGAGTTCCATGCGGGATGTTCCAGACCAACTGCGACGCGCCCGACCAGGTCGGGAGGTCCCACGCCGAGAGCGTCAGGGCCAGCTCGCCTCCCGCCACGCGGCGCACCGCCACGTGCAGCGCGTAGTCGCGGGAAGACCGGGCCAGGGCCAGCGCGTGCTTGCCCTCGTGGGAATTCGTCCGGGCGCAGGGCGAAGGCGTGTCGAACCCTCGGACGAGCCCGAGCGTCTCGGCGGCGGCGCGGCACACCTCCGTGGCGAAGGGCTCTTCCCACTCGCCGTCGAGCGACACGAAGGCCGATTGAACGTCGAGCCCCAGGGCGCGGCTCGGCGACGCTACAAGCGCCAGCCCGAGCACGGCGAGAGTGCGCAAGCCGCCGCTCGCTCGTCTGGCGTCGACCGGTGTCCCCGGGCCCATGGCAGGTCGACGCGGTGCAGATCTCGGGCCTGAGCTTCCAGAAGTTGGCCGCCGCCGCCGCTCGCAAATCGGCCCCGTCCCCCGGGCCCGTGCCCCTGTTCCGCGCAAAACGTTCGTCGGCGCGGCGAATGGACCCTATCGGGCGCCCACGTCCAATTCGCTGGCGGGCAACAGCGGATGGAGTTCCGGGCCCTGACCGCGCTGGTGCCGGCCGCATGCATGCCCCGCCTGGGCGGGCTAGAGGCCACCCTCGAGAGGCCGAAGGGCGCAGCAACAAGGAAGTGGCCGACGTGCTGGGCGTGAGTGTGAAGACCGCCATGTCCCACCGCGAGCACGTGATGAAGAAGCTGCGGCTGCACGACCGGACCGACCTGGTGAAGTTCGCCCTGTTGCAGGGCGTCATCCGCACGTAGGCCACCCGAAAGGGACGAGCTGTAGTTAGATGCCCTTCCCATGGCCCGGGGCACCCCATCGACGGAGCAACTGCTCGAGCTGCTCAAGCGGGCGGCCGAAGAGCTCAAGTCCGTCCGCGCGTCGGGTGACGCCGCCGCCGCCGCGCTCCAGGCCGAGCTGGAGAAGGAAAAGGCGGCCCACCAGACGGCGCGGCGCGGGCTC
>JAHFDQ010000003.1:0-8652 GCA_023248915.1 Archangiaceae bacterium
GTGGTCACGGTGCCGGCGCGCGTGCTGCAACAGCGAGGCGGGCCCGGCGTGGAACAGCCGGTCGAGCCAGACCGGGTCTTCGCCCGAGGCCTTGGCGTAGTCGACCAGCGCCCTCTGCACATGGAAGTCGACGAGGATGACCTGCACGTCGGCCAGGGTCGCCAGCGCCCGAATCAGCGCCCAGTTCGCCTCGAGGTTCATCAGCTTCTCGCGCGGGCCGCGCGCGCTCGCCGCCGTCACGCCGTCCCGGTAGTAGAAGCCGAGGTCGGCGTCGCGCCCGGACTGGTGGGTCTGGTGAGGGCGCAGGTAGCCGCCGTTCCGCTTGCTGATGTGATTCACGCGCAAGGGGAGCGCGCCGGGGACCTGCTCGTGGACCGCCGCCGCCACCGCCTTCAGGGCGTCGACGGTTTCCCGCGTCCCGAACGAGTCTTCCGGCACCACCACCGTCCAGGCCTCGCCCTCGTCGAGGTGAACGCCGTTGATGAGCCGGCCCGCCTCGGCCAGCCCCACCGAGATGGACCCGAGCGACTCGACGTCTTCCACCCAGCGCCGCTCGAGCTCGGCGTCGGTCAAGTCTCGCGAGTAGAGCAGCCCCCCGTCCGTCGCGAGCGCCGCGAGCTGGGCGGCCTCGCCCTCACCCAGGTCGGGCGAGTCGTCGGCGGTCTCGTCGCCCGAGTCGTCGTCGGCCTCGTCCGGCCCGGCATCGCCGGCCTCGGCCGCGGTGAATTCTGGCCCGGCGTCGACCAGGCCCGCCGGCGCGCCGCCGTCGGCGACGCCCCCGTCGGGCGACAGCGAAAGGAGCGCCGCCAGCAAGGGAAGGAGCATTACCCGCCCCCGCGCTTCGCGGCCGTCACAGCTCGCCGCCCAGCTGGAGGCTCGCCGTCATCCCCGCGGGCGCAGGCAGCCCTGCGTCGCCCGCGGGCAAGCCCAACCGGCCGAGCAGCGCGCCCCGCACCCACAGCCAGCGCAGCAGCTTCACGTCGAGGCCGGTGTAGAGGCCGACTTCTTGGCTGGCGAAGCCCTCGGCGCCGGCTTGGGGGCTCTCCATGAAGAACGAGCCCCGCACCAGCAGGCGCACCCGCGGGTCCGGGAAGGCCGCGGCCTGCAGGTAGGCGCTGCGGCCGCTCATCCACCCCAACTCTTCCTGGTAGCCGAGCGACACCGCGCCGTACCGGCCGAGCGCGGTCGGAAACCCGAGCTCGGGCCCGACATAGCCGCGCCACAGCCCGCCCGAGAGGTCCCGCGCCAGGCCACCCTGCGCCCCCACCGTGAAGCCGCCCGCGGCCTCGTACGCCCCCGAGACGTCGGCGTGCAGCCCGCGCGCGCCGAAGACCGGGCTTCCGAGCACCCCCACGTCGGGCCCGCCGGTCCAGTCGTAACGAAGCCCACCCTGAAGCCTCAGCTTGGGCGCCGGCAGGGTGTTCAAGTCGAGCCGGACCAGCTCCACCAGGCCCCGTGCGGTGGCGGCGCCTCCGCCGAGGCCGGTCGCGAGGCGAGCCTGAAGGTGCCCGTCGAAGCCCTTGCCGGCCCAGCCGTGCGCGGCCACCTCGGCCTCCAGTCGGCTTCCCGAAACGCCGCTGGCGAGGCCCAGCCGCGCTTCGGGCTGCAGCTCTCCGTTCTCGAAGACGGCCCGCCGGGTGAGGTAGGCCCCCACGGCCCACTGTGACGGCCGGGGCGCCAGCGACACGGCGTCGGGCACGGCTCCGGCGTAGAGCCCCGCCTCGGTCTCGCCCGACCGCCAACCGCCCTGCGCCCCGTCCAGCACCACCAGCCCCGGCGCGTAGCGCGGCGCGGTGCGGCCGATGGCCAGCGCGAGCGAGCGGGCCGGGGCGCGCAGCGCCACCTCGGCCTCTCGCACGTACAACTGGGCGGCCGCGGTCGACAAGGCGCGAAAGCCCGCGGGCCTTCGTTCCCAGGCGAGGACGGTGAGGTCGGCCCAGGCCCGGAAGCCCAGGCCCACCTCGACGCCGTTCACGCCCAGGTCGGCGCGCGTCTGCTGAAAGGGGCCGGCCGCCGAGTCCACCGACGCCCAGACGGACTGCGTCAGCGAGCCCCGCGCCAGCGAGGCGCCGGCGGCCAGCGCCCGCGCCCTGGCCTTGAAGTCGACCCGGGACAACTCCGCTCCGTCCACCATCGTGCGCCGACGGGCGAGCTCTTCGCCCGACACCAGGGGCGGAGGCAGCCGTGGCCGCTCGGGCGGCGCCGTCTGCTCGGTGGGAGCCCGGTCGGCCACCTGAAACCCTTGGCCCTCACAGGTGGCCGAATGGAGCGAGACGGCGTCCACCTCGCAGGTGCCGACGGCGTGCCCTTGCCGTGTCAACTTCAGGGACTCGCCCACCACCAGGCCGTCGGTGGAACCGCGGTCGAGGTAGGCCCGTGTCGAGGTGACGTACGCCACCTGCACCACTCCCCGCACCCGCTTCGGTGCCGGCTCGACGCGCATGGCCCTGGGCGACGCCCGGCGCTTGGGCGCGGCGTCCACGGACAGGCCCGCGAGCGCGAAGGCCAGGGCCCAGCCGCGGGCTGCCCTCATGGGCTGCCTCCGGTGAAGCGGTGGCACTCGTAGCACTTGCGGTCCCTGCACTGGTAGCCCGGTACGCCCGCGTGCTGCGAGTCGGTCCGGGCGCAGGCGTGGTCGTGGCAGGCGGTGCA
The DNA here is from genome assembly GCA_023248915.1 of Archangiaceae bacterium. Taxonomy (GTDB): domain Bacteria; phylum Myxococcota; class Myxococcia; order Myxococcales; family Myxococcaceae; genus JAHFDQ01. The sequence goes on from JAHFDQ010000003.1 coordinate 2,653, forward strand.
GGCCGCGCTGCCGGTGTTGCACCCCCCCGGCGCGGCGAAGGCGGACAGTGTGGTGTGGCAGCCCAGGCAGGCGATGCGCGCGTGCGACCCGCTCGAAATCCGAAAGCAGGCGTCGTGCGAGGGAAAGAGGGCGCGTGCGAACGTCGTCGCGACGTGGCACTGCCGGCACTCAGTCGAAAAGCCCGCCCGCCCATGGTCGAAGGCCGAGGCGCTCGTGGCGTCGTACTCGCGCTGGTGGCAGCCGACGCAGGGCACCGTCGGCCGGGTAAAGCCGCGGTCGCGGGCGTCGCCGTGGCATTCCTCACAAGGCAACACCGCGTGCCGCCCCACGAGCGGGAAGGCGCTCTTCCGGTGGGCGTCGGCGGTGAAGCGCGAACGCCAGCTCTCTTCGTCGTGGCAGCCCTCGCAGCGGGCCCCTAGGTCGCCGCCGTGCGCGTCGCGGTGGCAGCCGACGCAGCCACGCGGCACCTTCATCTTGAAGTCCACCGGGTGGCAGGCCTTGCAGGAAACCCTCTGGTGCTCGCCGTGCAGCGCAAAGCCCGTCTTGTCGTGGGCGAAGCGCACGTCGCTCCACGAGGTGGTGGAGTGACAGGCTTCGCAGCGGGTGTCGGCGTGGAAGGCCGGGCGCGCCGCTGTTTCGGGAGTCAGCACCGGTTTCGGCTCGGGCTTCTCGGGCACGTCCGCGGCGGGCTCGGGGCGGGGCCGCTTGCCGCGGGGCCCGGCGCCGGACAGCGCCGCGGCCGCCGCCACCAGCGTGAGGACGTGAAGGGCCCGCCTCACGGCTCGAACCCCTTGAAGGCGCCGCGGTGGTAGTCGGCGTGGCAGGCCTCGCACTGCGACGGCAGCGGCCGGTAGCGGCGGGTCAGCACGCCGGGCGCGGTCGGCACGTCCATGTGGCACGCCTTGCACTCCACCTTGGCGTGTTTGCCGTCCAGCCGGTATTCAGTAAAGGGCGGCTCGTGGCCGAACTTGCTCTTCTTCCAGTCCACCGTGTCGTGGCAGCGCTCGCACTCCGGGGGCTTGCCCGGCCTGGTGAGCTGGCCCGTGTGAAGGTCCGAGTGGCAGGAGACGCACGCCAGGTCGAGCGGCTTGTACCGCACCGCGCCCTTCACCCCGGGCGCAAGCGGCGGGTGGCAGCTCGCGCAGGGCGTCTTCTCGTGCTTGCCGGTCAGCGGATAGCGGCTGTCCTTCGAGTGGTCGAAGCGCAAGTCATTGAAGGCGGTGGCCTTGTGACAACCGACGCAGCCGCCTTCCTTCTTCTCGAATTGGCCGGCGTGGACGTCGCCGTGGCAAGCCTCGCAGCGAGAGGCCTTGTCGAGCTTCTTCGGCGCGTCGAGCAGCGCGAAGCTGAACAACTCGAGCCGCTTCTGCAGCTTCAGCGCCCGGCGCGCCTGCGCGGACACCCGCTCGATGAGCTGGTTCTGCTTGGCGTGGCACCCGCCGCACGCCGTCACCCGGTGCGCCCCCTCGAGCGAGAACTTCGTCTTGTCGTGCTGCTCGGTGCCGTACTTCGGCGGCGCGAAGCCCTCGACGGTGTGGCAGTCCTCACAGAGCGGGCCGTTTGCCTTGGGGTTAGGCTTGGGAAGCTGTGCGAAGTGCGCGTCGGCATGGCAGGCGCTGCAGACGTCGAAAGTCATGCCCTTGAACTTGGCGCGGTGGCCCGGGGTGGGCCCGTGGCAGGACACGCACTCGACGTCGGCGTGGGCGCCACGCAGCGGGTACTTGGTCTTGTCGTGGAACTTTCGCTCGAGCACTGCGTTGCGGATGATTTTCCAGCCGTCGACGGTGTGGCAACTGGCGCACCTGAGCCCGAGCTTCCCCTGGTGCGGGTCGCGGTGGCAGTCGAGGCACGACTTGTGGTTGATGGGCACGTACGCGACGTAGGAATCAAGCACCACCGGGCCGGGGAAGAGGCCCCGCGTCGTGTCCTCGTCCGGCTTCTTCGGGTGGCAGTCCTCGCAGCGGGCCTTGGGGTTGTTCTTGTGGCGGCCCTTCAGCGCGTACTCGGTGTTGTCGTGGTTGAACGCCGGCGCGGGCTTCCACTTCTTCTCGTCGTGGCACTTCAGGCAGTCGCGGCCGTCGGGCCCCAGTTGGTTGCGGTGCTCGTCGAAGTGGCAGGCCACGCACTCGACGCCGGCGCCCAGCCAGGTCTTCCGTTCGGGCTGCTTGGCGAGCATGGCCGACACGGTCGGGTCCAGCACCCGGCGCGGCTCGTGGCACTTGGCGCACTCCAGCGGCGCGTGGCCGCCCTTCAGCGGCCAGCCGGAGCGCCTGTGGTCGAAGCCCTTCAGGCCTTCCTTGCCCCAGTCCACCATCTGGAAGGCGCGGCCCTGGTGGTCGGGGTGGCAGGAATGGCACTTGTCCTTCTGCTCGCCGGTGAGCCGCCCGTGAAGCCCCTTGCCCGCGGCGACCCGCCCCTTCAGCTCGGTGTGGCAGGCCAGGCAACTGTCTGGCGAGAGTTGCTTGCCGGCCGGGTGGCACTTGGTGCAGTTGGAAAGCCCCTCGAATTCCTCGTGGGCGCGGGCGAGCTCGCCGGGCGAGAACAGGTCGGCGCGCGCCGCCGTCGCCCCGACCAGCGCGAGGACGACCGCCAACCGTCGGCTTACGAAAAAATCCACTTGTACCCGAGGAAGATGGATACGCCGATGTGCGCCGAAATCATCACCACCAGCACGACGGCCAGCACCGCGTGGAACAGCCGCCAAACCGAGAGTAGCCGTTTCAGGCTGCGATAGAAGCCCACTTGTGTGCGCAGTCGGTCGAGCTTCCAGAAGGCGCGGGTGAATTCTCGGTAGTGCTCGCGGCTAGGGAAGAGCGCGCGAATCTGCCGCAGTTGGCCCCGAGTGCGCTGGTACTCGAACGGCATGCGCCCCAGCAGCCCGACCAGCGACCCGCCCGACGGTGCGGCGGTGGCGCGGCTCAAGATGGCCTTCACCGCGGCGACGTCGGTGACGCCCGCCAAGAGCGGGTCGATGCGCGTCTTCAGGCGTTCCCAGCGCGACACCACCTCGGCCAACTCGGTCGTCCTGCCGTCGTGGGTCGGCACCAGCCCGAAGACGAAGCGCCCGAAGATGCCGGTCAGGACGACGATGACCAGCGACACCGAGGTGGCCGTGGCCACGAAGTTGTTCGACTGGAACGCCGCGTGGAAGGCGATGACCAGCGGGCTCATGAAGCCGACGAACTGGTGAAAGGTGAGCCAGCGGCGAATCGGCCCCGCACCCTTCAGCCGCTGCCAGCGCTTGCGGATGGGGTAGAGAAAGTTCAAGAGCATGAAGGCGGTGGCCACGATGCCCACGCCGTGGCCCCAAGGCCCCGAGGAACGCAGGAAGGCGTGGAGGGGCGACTTCAGCCGCTCGACGCGCGACATCGGGTAGTACTTCGCGCCCACCACCGCCAAGACGGCGATGACGACGGCGCCCACCGCGGTCAGCGCCAGCGCGAGGCGGCGCTGCTTTCTCCGATCGGCCAGTTCCCGGGCATTGCCGGTGCGCAGGCTGACCTCGTCCCCTTCGAAGCTCGCGCCGGGCGCGGTGCCGAAGTGGCGCTGCATTCCTACCCCGGCCTTCGAGAGGAACTCGGTGGGCAACTCGCCGCCGATGCAGACGATGATGAAGTCGTTGCGCAGCGCGGCCTTCTTGCCGTTCGACTCGATGACGACTTCCTTTTGCCGCACCTCGCGCACCTGCGAGCCCATCAGCGCCCGCACCCGGCCCCGCTGCACCATCTCGGCGAACTTGCGCTTGTTGGCCTCGCGGCACTTGCCGAACGCCTCGTTGCGGTAGCTGAGCGTCACCTGCGCGTCGCTCTCTTCTCCCAGTTGGATGGCGGCCTCGAGCGCCGAGTCGCCGCCCCCCACCACCAGCACCTTGGCGCCCACGTACTGGTCGGGGTCGATGAGCCGGTACGCCACCTTCTCCAGTTCCTCGCCCGGCACGCCCATCTTGCGCGGCGTTCCGCGCCGGCCGGTGGCCAGCACTACCTTGCGCGCCGCCAACGCCCCCTTCGTCGTCTGAACGCTGAAGTTGCCGTCGTCGCCGGTGATGCCGGTCACCTGCACCCCCTCGGTGATGGTGACGTCCGCCTTCCGGATGGCTTCCTGCCAGGCCTCGAGCAACTCTTCCTTCGAGATGAGCTTCTTGCCGAGCTTGCCGTAGTAGGGCAGCACGGCCGGCTCGGTCATCACCACCTTCTGGCGCGGGTAGTGGGCGATGGTGCCCCCCAGCGAGTCCTGCTCGAGCACGCGGAACGACAGCCCGGCCTTCTTCAAGCCCAGCGCCGCGGCGAGGCCCGCGGGCCCGGCGCCGACGATGGCCACGTCCACCGCGCCCGCAGACGACCGCGAGCCCTTCTTCAGGCGGGCGGCCAGGTGGGCGGCGACGTCCAACCCCTGCGACACCGCGTTTCGAATCAGACCCATGCCGCCCAACTCGCCGGCGATGTGGATGCCGGGGCGGCTGGTCTCGAAGTACTCGTCCACCTCGGGCAGGTCTTGCCCGCGGTGGGCGGTGCCGAACACCAGCTTGATGGCGTCGACCGGGCACTCGAGCGCGCACTTGCCGTGACCGATGCAGGCCGCCGCCTCGATGAGCACCGCCTTGCCGTCCACCAGGCCCAGGATGTCGCCCTCGGGGCAGGCCGACAGGCACGACAGCGACCCGATGCATAGGTCGGGGTCGATGACCGGGTGCAGCGTCGCCGGAATGTGGAGGTTCTGCAGGACAGCGTTGGCCAGCGACCGGGTATCGGTTTCCTCGCGGCGGCGGCGCGAGCGCGCGAGCAGCCCGACGGACGCCAGCGCCACCAGGGCGACCACGGCTATGCCGGCTGCCTCTATCACCTTCGCAGACTCGTGCTCGCCCGCCCGCTACCGACCGCGGTTCTCCACCAGCGACGTCTTCTCGTGGTCGGTCGAGATGCGCACGCCCTGCACCTCGGCCATCACCAGGCGCCCCGCGCCCCAGTCCTCGAGGCCGCCACCCATGGTGACTTCTCCCGAGGTCACCTTGGTCGTCTTGATGAGCTTCTTGTGCACGTCAGTCTTCCCCAGCTTGAAGACGAGCCGGGCATCGAGGTCGAACCGGTGCTTGGTGGAGAAGTCCTTGGCTTCGGACACGGACTTCACCGGCAGGGTGTAGTGCGTCGGGTCAGCCTGCCACATGGCCTGCGTTATTTCGGCCCCCGCCTTGGCCGCCGAGTTGCCGGGGGTGATGGCCTTCGCCGGGTTCCAGGCGATGGCGATGCGGCCGATGGAATCGAGGCAGTCGACGGTGCCCACCGCGTCCAGCGGGAAAACGCCCTTGGGCGCATCGTATTCCTTCAGCGTCACCGTTGCGGGCGCCTTCAGGTGTAGGACGAAGGTCGCCTCGCGCAACTTCTGGGCCAGGGCCGGCCGCTGGGCCGCGTTGGCCTTCTTCTCGTCGCCGTCGCCAGGAGCGTCGCCCGGGAAGAGCGCCCACATGCCGGCGGGGCACGGGCCGTCGGGCGTCAGCCGAACGTAGGCCGCGTCGTCCCAGAACGGGTCGAGCCGCGGCGCCTGCGTCTTCGGGCCGCCTCCGCGTTCCTTGGCGTCCTCGGCCGCCTTCTGAGCGGCCTTGGCGTCCTCGAGCGCTCGCTGCTTCTCCTCGGCGACGCGCTTCTGGTCCTTGCAGGCGGCGAGCGCCAGCAAGGCGGCGAGAACGAGTGGAGTTCGGCGGTGGTGCATCCCAGGCCTCCCGTGACGAGCCGACCTTAGCCGAACCTCGCGGGTTGGAAGGCCGCGACTTATGGTGGCCCCAGTGACTCTCTACCGCGCCGCCGGCGTGCGGGTGGCCTTCAGCGACCGCACCCTCTTCGACGGGCTCACCTTCGTCATCGACGAGGGCGAGCGCGTCGGCCTGGTGGGTGTGAACGGTTCGGGCAAGTCCACCCTGATGAAGGTGCTGGCCGGGGCGCACGCCGCCGACTCGGGTGAGCTGCAGCTCCGCCGCGGCGCGACGGTGACGTACCTGTCGCAAGACC
>JAHFDQ010000003.1:8662-40312 GCA_023248915.1 Archangiaceae bacterium
AAGACCCGCCCTTTCCGGAGGCGGCGACGGTGGAGTCCGAGCTGACGGTGGCGCGCGGGCCGCTGCGCGACGCGCTGGCGGCGCACGAGGCGGTCGCGGCGCGGCTGGCCGGCGCCCCTGGGGGAGACCCGTTGAAGCTCGCTGGCGAGCTCGCGGTCCTCGCCGACCGGGTCGAGCGCCTGGGGGGCTGGGACACCGCCCACGAAGCGCGCCGGCTGCTCGACCGGCTCGGGGTGAAGGAATGGGACCGGCCCCTGGCCGAGCTGTCCGGTGGAACGCGAAAGCGGGTGGCGGTCGCCCGGGCGCTCTTGTCCCGGCCCGACCTGCTGATGCTCGACGAACCCACCAACCACCTCGACGCCGACACCGTCGAGTGGCTGGAGGAAGAGCTCGACACCCTGCCCGGAGCGCTGTTGCTCGTCACCCACGACCGGTACTTCCTCGACGGCCTGGTTGACCGGATTGTGGAGATTGAGCCCGGCGGAAAGCTGACCTCGTACCCGGGCAACTACGAGTCCTTCCTCGAGCAGAAGCTGGTGGCGCTCGGAGAGGCCGAGGTGAAGCAGCACAAGCGCAACCGGTGGATTGCCGGCGAGGTGGCCTGGCTGCGGAAGGGACCCGAGGCCCGGCGCACCAAGAGCAAGGCCCGCATCGAGCGCGCGCGGAAGGCGCTCGCCGACCGCGGCTTCAAGCGCCCGTCGGTGGTCGGCTTTCAGGCCGCGGTCGCTCCGCGCCTGTCGCACACGGTGCTCGAGGCCAAGGAAGTCTCGAAGAGCTTCGGGGGCGCACGCGTGCTCGACCGCGCCAGCCTCATCGTCCAGAAGGGCGAGCGCATCGGCCTGGTGGGGCCGAACGGCGTCGGGAAAACCACTTTCTTGCGGGTGCTGCTCGGCGAGCTCGCGCCCGACGAAGGCGCGGTGGTGACCGGCAACCGCACCCGGGTTGCCTACTACGACCAGCAGCGGCAGGCGCTCGACCTCGACCAGACGGTGTACGAAGCCGCCTGGGACGACGACTGGGTGACGCTGGGCGACCGCAAGGTGGCGCTGCGCGACTACCTCGACGACCTGCTCTTTCCGGTGCCGATGCAGCGCATGTCGGTGCGCGCGCTGTCCGGCGGCGAGCGCAACCGCCTGCTGCTGGCGCGCCTGTTCCTCGAGGGCGCCAACGTGCTGGTCCTCGACGAACCCACCAATGACTTGGACATCGTCACCCTCAATGTCCTGGAAGGGCTGATTCTCGCCTTCCCGGGGGCGGTGCTGCTAGTCACCCACGACCGCTACTTCCTCGACAAGGTGGCGACCACCCTCCTCGTCTTCGAGGGCGCCGGCCGCGTCGTCCGGTACGAGGGCAACTACGACACCTACCGCCGGTTGAGGGCTCAGGTGGCCGCGCCCGTTCCCGTCGCGGCCGAACCGAGGCCGGTCAAGGCTCGGGTTCCGACGCCGGGCCCGACGCCGAAGCGAAAGCTCTCCTTCAAGGAACAGCGCGAGCTCGAGAGCATGGAAGTGGCGCTCGAGGCGGCCGAGGCCCGCCAGGGGCAGGTTGAGGCGGCGCTGGCGGACCCCGCCGTCTACCGGGCCGACCCGGGCGCCATTCCCCGTCTCACCGGCGAACTCTACGCCGCCCGGGCCGAGGTCGAGCGCCTGTACGCGCGCTGGCAGGTGCTGCAGACGCTCGCGGAGTGACGCCGGCTACGCGCCGAACTTCTCGTCGAACCACTTCTTCACCACCGGCGTCTTCCGGTAGAGGTCGAGGGTGAACTCGGCGTGGTTCGGCGCGTAGCCGTTGCCGATAATCATCTCGACGTCCATGCCGATGCCCTCGGCCCCCAACGCCGCCTTCTGGAAGTTGGTGGCCATGTTGAAGAAGTAGACCTTGCCGCCCGGGCGGCAGCCCAGCACCGAGGCCAGCTCGGTGCCCTCGACGTTGGCGGTGTTGATGACCAGGTCGGCCATCTTCCCGCCGGTCAGCTTCGACACCTTGTCCAGCGTCTCGCCCGGGTTCAGGGCGTTGGCCACGAAGAGCTCGTCGGCCAAGCCCAGCGGCTTGAAGCCGTCGATGCTCGACTGGCGGGTGGCCGAGGCAAGAATGCGGCAGTTCTTCCCGAGTTTGGCGCGAATCGCCGCCGCGCAGAGGATGCCCGACTTGCCGGTGCCGATGATGTAGACGGTCTGGCCCTTCTCTGCGAGCCGGTCGGCCTGCGGCGGAGCGCCGGCGACGTCGAGCAGCGCCAGGCACACCTTGCGATTCATGTCGGACGGAATTTTCGACAGCACGCCCGAGTCGAACAGCACCGCCTGGGCCACGACATCAATCTGCTCGGAGTCGTGGACTTCCTTAATCTTCTCGATGCGCAGCGGCGTCAGCGTCAGCGACACCAGCGTGCAGACCGGGTCGCCCACCTTCACCTTGGCCGGGTTCGAGTACTTGGGCCCGAGCTCGGCCACGGTGCCCAGCAGCATGCCGCCCGACCCGGTGACCGGGTTCTGCTGCTTGCCCATCGCGGCGACGTTCTTCAGCACCTGCTCGCCGATGGCCTTGGGGTTGCCGGGGGACGCCGCCTTCATCTGGCGGAACGACGCCGAATCGATGTTGAGGGTGGCGACGTCGATGAGAATTTCGTTGTCGTAGAGCGGCAGCGAGTTGTCGAGCTTGGTGGCCCCCTGGGGCAGAGCGCCTTCGGGAGCGATGACGCGGTGACGGCCGAGGCGGTCTCCGCCGGTGCGAGTGGGGCCTGCCATGTGGTGCCTCCGGGCGAGAAGGGCCGCGGAAGGTAGACGACGGCCTCTGTCGAGGCAAGCGGCTGTCGGCCGCGGGCGTCGCTGCTGGACAGGCCGGGCTTACGGGTTCGGCCCGTACCAGGGTTCGATGGCGCTCGCCATCTGCAGGCCGCCCGACGTCATCTGGGCCGAGGCCTGAAGCGCGTAGACGGCGTCGTTGCCGCCGCTGTCCGACGAGAAGGTGACCTGGGTGTTGCCCAACCAGCACGGGAACGAGTCGTTGGCCGACGGGTCGGACGGGTAGTCGGTGAGCTGCGTCACCAACCGCGTCGCCAGGTCGACGACGAAGATGCGGTTGGCGGCGGTCGAGGTGCGCCCGTCGAAGGCCGCCCTCGTCCCGTCGGGAGACAGCACCGCCCGGTTCACCACCGCTTGCGCGTCGCCCAGGTTGTTGGCGACGTTGGTGGGCGCGCCGGTGGCCAACACCACCTTCTCGAGCTGGGTGTAGCCCGTCACCGGGCTGCCGGCGACGGCCAACACCGCGCTGCCGTCGGCGTAGAACGACGGCGCGGCGTAGGACAACGTGGCGCTGCCCGCCACGGTGGCGAAGCCGCTGCCGTCGGTGTTGACGACGCCCAGGAAGCTGGTCACCCCGTCGTCGAAGGCGAAGACGATGCGGGTGCCGTCGGGCGAGAAGACGGGGGTGCGGAGGTTCTTCTGCGTCGCGCTGCTGGCCAAGAGCCGGGTGGGGGCGATGTCCCCCGTCGTCGGCACCGTCAACAACTCGGTATCGCCCGCGAAGGCGCGGACGAACACCACCTGCCGGCCGTCCTTGGACAGGCTGGGGTGCCGGGCGTTGCCGGCGGTCGACAGGCGCGCCACCTGCGAGAAGTCGAATCGGTCGGCCACGTAGACCTTGCGGTCGTCCTTGCGGATGAAGGCGTAGCCCTCGCGGAAGTCCACGGTACCGCCGCCCCCGCCGCCGCCGCCCAAGTCCAAGGTGCAGCCGAATTGCGGCGCGGCGAGCGCGACCGCGAACAGCGCGAGCAACGTGCGTGCCATGGCGGGAAACCCTCCGGCGCCTGTAACGTCGGGGCGCCGCGCGAATTCACCCTGCCCGGCGGGGGTTGTCTAGCGGTTGAGCTTCGCCAGTTCGTTCCGGCAGACATTGCACAGGGCCGACGTCTTCCGGTCGCAGTCGGTCGGGGTAGTGGCCAGGAACATCACGCAGCGCGGGTCGTCGCAGTAGGACAGCCCCACCAGGTGCCCCGCCTGGTGCACCGCCTCGACCTGCGTCCGCCGCCGGAGCGCGTCGCCGTCGGAACCGTTGGCCCTCAACCGGAAGATGGACAGCACCGAGGTGTGCGACTCGCGGTCGGCCTCGCCGAAGACGAAGGCCGCGTCGGGCACGAACAGGTCGACGTCCACCACGCCGAGGACGAAGTGCTGCCCCGCCTCTTTCAGCGGCGCCAGCCGGCGCATGATGGCGTTCGAGTGGTACTGGTTGCGCGTCTTGTTAAAGGCGTAGACGGGCGACTGCAATTGCACCTTGCCCTGCACCGCGGTCACGCCCATGTGAAGCGCCAGCGGCTCTTCCAGCTCTTTCATCAGCCCGGGAGGAGGACTGCCGACAGAAACCAGCTGCAGCACTTTGCCAGACATCCGCCCTATCCTTTCCCGGCGCTGGAGGGCCGAAACCCTGGCTGGGGCGCAAGGATTCGAACCTTGATAATCAGATCCAAAGTCTGACGTCCTGCCATTAGACGACGCCCCATCGAGGGCCCCCGCTGCTTCCACGAAAAGGATAGGCAAAATAGCCGGGCGCGGGAACCCTTACTTGCGGGTAGCCCGCCTACATGGCGAAACGCCGGCTAAACGTCGAGGTTCTGGACGTAGAGGGCGTTCTTCTCGATGAAGTCGCGGCGGGGCTCGACCGCCTCGCCCATCAGGAGCGAGAAGATTTCGTCCGACGCCACTCCGTCGTCGACCTTCACCTGCAACAGGGTGCGCCGGGCCGGGTCCATCGTCGTTTCCCAGAGCTGCTCGGGGTTCATCTCGCCCAGGCCCTTGTAGCGCTGGATGTTGAGCCCCTTCTGGGCGTCGTTCAACGCGGCGTCGAGTACCTCTTGCGCCGACCGGGCCGACGCCTCTTCCTCGCCCAGCTTCACCGCGTAGGGCGCCGGCCCGAGCGCGTGGAAGGCGTCTCTCAACGCCAGCATCTCGCGGTACTCGGGCGACGACAGGAAGGCGTGGTCGATGACCGTTTCTTTCGGTGTGCCGTTCACCTCGGACCGGAAGACCAGCTTCTTCGACTGGTGCTCGGGGTCGGCCTTGCGCACCATGCCCAACTGCGCCAGCACCTCGGGGGTGCGCGCCTCTAGGTACGGGTGCATCTTCTCGACCTCGTCCGAGAGCTTCTCGAGGTCGAGCAGGGTGGCGGCGTCGATGTCGGTGGCCTGCACCAGGGCGTCGATGATGCGCGGGTCGCGGCGCGACCCCAGCTTGTCCAACCGCTGCTTGTAGGTAATGACTTTCTTCAAGAGCTCTTGCAGCGGTTCACCGGTCAGGTCGGCCGCCTGGGTGACCACCCGGGTGCGTTCGCCGGCGATGCGCAGGAGGTACTCGTTCTTCGCGTCGTCGTCCTTCAGGTAGGTGTCCTTCTTGTTGCGGGTCACCTTGTAGAGAGGCGGCTGGGCGATGAACAGGTAGCCGTTGGCGATGAGCTCTGGCATCTGCCGGTAGAAGAAGGTGAGCAACAGCGTGCGAATGTGGCTGCCGTCCACATCGGCGTCCGTCATCAGGATGATGCGGTGGTAGCGGCACTCCTCGGGCTTGTATTCCTCGCGCCCGATGCCGGTGCCCAGCGCGGTGATGAGGGTGACAATTTCCGCCGAGGTCAGCATCTTCTCGAAGCGGGCCTTCTCGACGTTCAGGATTTTTCCGCGCAACGGCAGGATGGCCTGGTTGCGCCGGTCGCGCCCCTGCTTGGCCGACCCGCCGGCGCTGTCTCCCTCGACGATATACAGCTCGGACTCGCTCGGGTCCTTCGACTGGCAGTCGGCCAGCTTGCCCGGCAGCGACGCCCCGTCGAGCACCCCCTTGCGCCGCACCGTCTCGCGCGCCTTCCGGGCGGCGATGCGCGCGCGGGTGGCGTCGCCGATTTTTGCGACCACCTTCTTGGCCGCGTTGGGGTTCTCTTCGAGGTAGATGGCGAGCTGTTCGTTCACCATCTGCTCGACCAGCCCCTTCATTTCCGAGTTGCCGAGCTTGGTCTTGGTCTGGCCCTCGAACTGCGGGCTCGGAAGCTTCACCGAGACGACCGCCGCCAGCCCCTCGCGCGCGTCCTCGCCGGTCGGCGCTTCCTTCAAGTCTTTCCACAGCCCCGACTTCTCGGCGTAGCTGTTGATGGTGCGGGTGAGCGCGCTCTTGAAGCCCACCAGGTGCGACCCGCCCTCGTGGGTGTTGATGTTGTTGGCGAAGGTGAAGATGCGCTCGTCGTACCCGTCGTTCCACTGGAGCGCGATCTCCAGCGAGACGCTTTCCTTCTCGGCCCGGAAGAAGATGGGCTTCTCGTTCAGCGCCACCTTCGAGCGGTTCAGGTACTCGACGAACGAAACGATGCCGCCCTCGAACTGGAACTCGTGGTTCTTCGAGGTGCGCTCGTCGGCGATGGTGATTTTCAGTCCGGCGTTCAAGAAGGCCAACTCGCGCAGCCGCTGCGACAGCGTCTCGAAGTTGAACTCGGTCACCTCGAAGATGGTGGTGTCGGGCTTGAACGAGACCTTGGTGCCGCGCTTGTCGGTGGTGCCGATCTCAGCCACCTGCTGGGTGGGCACTCCGCGCGCGTACTTCTGCTGGAAGACTTTCCCCTCGCGCTGGATTTCCAGGTGCAGCCACTCGGACAGCGCGTTGACGCAGGACACCCCGACGCCGTGCAGGCCGCCCGACACCTTGTAGGCGCTGTTCTCGAACTTGCCGCCCGAGTGCAGCTTGGTCATCACCACGTCGACGGTGTCCATGCCCTTCACTGTCGGGTGCGGGCCCACCGGAATGCCGCGGCCGTTGTCCTTGACGGACAGCGAGTTGTCGACGTGGATGACCACCTCGATTTCGGTGCACACCCCCGCCAGCGCCTCGTCGACCGAGTTGTCCACCACTTCGTAGGCGAGGTGATGCAGCCCGTAGGTCGAGGTGTCGCCGATGTACATGCCCGGGCGCTTGCGCACCGCCTCGAGCCCCTCGAGCACGGTGATGGAAGCGGCCCCGTACTCCGCCGGATTCGGCGTCGGTTTGGGCTCGGGCGCGACGGTTTTTTCCATGAAGGGAACGGTCCAGTCGAAGGCGGACGCGTATCTCGATTTTCTAGCATGCGCGCCCCTAACCGACAAGCGATGATGTTGTATCTAACGCTTCGTTTTTACAGGAAAATAAGCCCTGTTTTCGGGCGAAAGACAGGGCCTTGATGACGCTGTGCGTTATGGCCCGGCCAACGATGAAACAACCCCCGCCTGGACGGTCAGCCAACGGGTGTCGGGCCCGGCGGCCCGCTTCACCAGCGACGCGTCTGTCGTCGACAGAAACACCTGGGCCCCCGAGTCCGCCAGGTACGCCATCAGGTAGGCGTTCCGCTCGGGGTCGAGCTCGCTCGATACGTCATCGAGCAGCAAGAGCGGCAGGTAGCCCAGCGCCGCGCGCAGGTTCTCGATCTCGGCCACCTTCCAGGCAAGCACCAGGGCTCTTTGCTGGCCCTGCGACGCGTAGGCCCGGGCCAGCCGGCTTCCCAAGCGGACCTCGAGGTCGTCCGCGTGCGGCCCCACCGAGGTGAAGCCTCGCTCGACGTCGCGCGGAAGCCGGGCCGCCAGCGCCTCGGCCAGGGCCGCCGCGCGCTCGGCCTCGGAAGCCCGAGCCAGGTCCAGCGACAGGTGCGCCGCCCGGTAGTTGAGCTCGGCCGGGGCCGCCGTCCGGCCGATGGCCTCGAAGGCCTTCGCGGTGCGCGGCGCCAGCTCGGCCAGGAGCGCGAGCCGCCGCGTCCACACCCGCGCCGCGGCCCGGCACAGCGTGGCGTCGAAGGCTTCCTGCACCGCGCCGCCGGTCCGGTCGCGCAGCAGCCGGTTGCGGTTCTTCAGGGCGCGGGCGTAGGCGCGGCTCTCCTCGAGGAACGCCGGAAACCGGTTGAACACCGCCCGGTCGACCAGCCGGCGCCGGTCGTCGGGGCCGCCCTTCACCGTGGCCAGGTCGTCGGGGGTGAAGGCCACCACCGAGACGCCGCCGAAGTAGTCCTCGAGCGTCGCCGCCCGCTTGCCGTCGACGAAGGCCGCCTTGGCCCCCTGGCTCACCTCGACCGAAATCTGCCGTTCGGCCCCCTTCAGCTCGAAGCGGCCCGACACCCTGGCCCGGTCGGCGCCGAAGCGCACCAGCTCGGCCAGCCTCCCGGCGCGCAAGGGCTTCAAGGTCGCGAGGAAGTAGACGGCCTCGAGCAGGTTGGTTTTCCCCTGGCCGTTCGACCCGACCGCGATGGTGACGCGGGGGCCGGGGCACAGGTCAACCGCCGCGAGGTTCCGGAAGTCCTCCAGCGCGAGCGCGAGCAGCCTCAAGGAAGCGACTTCACCCGTGCGCGCTAGACGCGCATCGGCATCACCACCGCGGTGTAGCTGCGGTCGCCCGGCTGGTGCAGCACGCCCGGGCTGTGCTCGTCGCCGAGCTCGAAGGCCACCTGGTCCGACTCGACCGCCGACAGCACGTCGATGAGGTACCGGGCGTTGAAGCCGACGGTGATTTCTCCGCCCTTGTAGGTGACGGCGACGTCGTCCTTGGCCTCGCCCAGGTCGGGGTTGTTCGAGGTGATGCGCAGCACGTTCTCGCTCAGCCCTACCCGCACCGCGTTCGACTTCTCGGCGGACAACAGGGCGATGCGCTTCAGGGCGTCGAGGAACTGTGTCTTGGGAATGAGCGCCTGCTTGTCGCTTTCCTTCGGGATGACCCGCTGGTACTCGGGAAACTGGCCGTCGATGAGCCGCATCACCATGGTGAGGCCCGGCTTCTTGAAGAGCGCAGAGCTCTCGGCGAACCCGAGCTGCACCTCGGCGTCGGGCGCTTCGTCGAGCAGCCGCTTCAGCTCGTACAGCCCCTTGCGCGGAATGATGACTCCGCCCTTCAGCTTGAAGTCGCCGGCCAGCTCGCGCTCGACCAGCGCCAGCCGGTGCCCGTCGGTGGCCACCATGCGCACCTTGCCGCCCTCGCGAGGCTCGAAGTAGACCCCGTTGAGGATGTAGCGGGTCTCGTCCGACGAGATGGCGAAGGCGGTCTTCCGAATCATCTCGAGCAAGACCGGCCCGGCCACCTTCACCAGCGGCGCGTTCTCTTCCTTGGGCAGCTTTGGGAATTCTTCGGCCGCCATGCCGACAATCTTGAAGTGCGCCGAACCGGAAGAGATTTCGACGTAGTTGTTCGGCAGCTTCTTCAGCGTCACGAACTGCTCGGGCAGGTTCTGCACGATGTCGAAGACGTACTTCGCAGAGACGGTCACCGCCCCTTGCTTGGTCACTTCGGCCGGGTGGTCGCTGACGATGCCGATGTCCAGGTCGAAGGCGGTGACGGTGACGCCCGACTTGCCGGCGTTGACGAGCACGTTCGCGAGAATCGGCATGGTCGTCTTGCGCTCGACGATTCCCTGCGCGCGGTAGAGCGCCTTTCGGAGCTCGTCGGTGGCGATGCGGAATTCCATGGTTCCCTCGGAGTATTGAGGGGGCCGGTCCTAGCACATCCCCCGGGTCCCGGGGTCAACCTCGGGAAGCCCCTTGACCGCCATTTTGAGAACAGTTATCAATTACGGGTCATTCAACTCCCGTGGGGCCCAATGCGAAAAGTCGTCACCTGCGCCGTCGGTTCTCTCGTCGTCCTCGCCGCGGTTCCGGCGCTCGCCAATGAGCGTCGCCTCACCCAGACCTACGAGAGTCTGGTGCTCGAGCCGGGGGTGAAGGAGCTCGAGCTGTGGGTGTCGCCCCGCATCGGGCGGGCCGACTACTACGTGCGCTTCGACAACCGCGTCGAGCTCGAGCTGGGGCTGACCGACCGGCTCTTGACGGCGCTGTACCTGAACTTCTCGATGAGGCAGGCCGGGGCGCCACGGGTCGATTCCCTCGAGGGCAGCGTCTCGAGCGAGTGGAAGCTGAAGCTGGCCGACCCGGTGGCCGACCCGGTGGGGTTGGCGGTCTACGCCGAGGGCACCTTCGCGACGACCGAGGCCGAGCTCGAGGGGAAGCTCATCGTCGACAAGCGGTTCGACGCGCTCTTGTTGGCCTTCAACGCCTCGGTCGAGCACGAGTGGGCGTCCGAAGACGGGCAGGCCGTGCGCGAGCTGTCGCTGGTGCAGTCCCTGGGCGTGTCCTACGAGGTGACCCAGCGCTTCTCGGTCGGGCTCGAGGCCCTCGACAAGATGGTGTTCGCCGAGGACGGGCTCCGGGCGGGCATCTATGGCGGGCCGGTCGCTTCCTACGCCGGCGACGGCTGGTGGGCGGCCTTCTCGCTGACGCCGCAGGTCGCCTCGCACAAGCCGTCCGGAGTGGCCGACCACGCCGAGCGGGTCGACCTCGTGGAGAACGAGCGCTTCATCGGGCGGCTGCTGGTGGGGTTCCACATTTGATTCGTGCCGCGCTGGCGGGGGGGCTCGCCCTGGCGGCGGCGGCGTGCGTCGCCCTGCCCCACCCGTCCCCGGCCGACGCGGTGCGGGCCCAGGCGAGGTGGCCGACCGCGAGCGCGACGTCGCTCGAGGAAGGCCGAACCACCTTCGTTCGGCGCTGCGCCGGGTGCCACCGCCTGCCGCTCCCCCGCCATCACACTGCGACCGACTGGCCCCGGCTGCTGACCGAGATGGGCCGCCGGGCGAAGCTGCTGCCTCCCGAGCGCGAGCTGATCGAACGCTTCCTGGTCACCCTCGCCGACCGGCCGGTGGAGCCAAGGTAGGACGAAGGAGCATACCGGGCGTCGCGGCGTATCGAATCAGCAACAGCCAAATGTGAGCGCCGCTTGGGTCGGTGTATCCTGCCGAGAGATTTATCATGGCCGGCGCTATCCTTCCGCTCACCGCTGACTCCTTCTCGGGTCAGACGATGGGGAAGTACGAGATCCTCTGTCGACTCTCGACAGGCGGAATGTCGGAGATTTTTCTCGCGTTCCAGCGGGGGCTCGCCGGCTTCCGGAAGCTGGTGGTGCTGAAGTCGATTCTTCCCAACATCCGCGGGGAAGAAGAGTTCGTCCGCATGTTCCTGGACGAGGCGAAGATTACCGCCGCCTTCAGCCACCCGAACATCGCGCAGGTTTACGACCTCGACACCGACGACGACCAGCTCTTCCTGGCGATGGAGTTCGTCCCGGGCTGCACCCTGGTCGAGCTGGCCCGGGCCTGCCGCGCCGCCAACGAGTCGATTCCCACCGGCTTCACGCTCTTGGCGGTGAAGGAAACCGCTCTCGCGCTCCACTACGCCCATACCTTCACGGACCCGCTCGGCCACCGCCAAACGGTCATTCACAGGGACGTTGCCGAGAAGAACATCATGGTCACCTACGAGGGGACCACCAAGCTGCTCGACTTCGGCATCGCGAAGTCGCTCAACCGGGCCGGGCGCACCACCGTCGGCATGGTGAAGGGCACCAGCGGCTACATGTCTCCCGAGCAGATTCTGGGCGAACCGCTCGATGCCCGGTCCGACTTGTTCTCGCTCGGGGTGGTGCTGCACGAGTGCCTGACCGGCATGCGGCTGTTCCACGGCAAGGACGCCGAGGCCGGAATGATTGCCGCCTTGAAGGAAGACGTCGCGCCCCCCTCGCGGCTCAACGGCGACGTGAGCCCCGAGCTCGACGCGGTGGTGTTGAAGACGCTCGCCCGGAAGCGCGACGAACGCTACACGACGTGCCTGGAGTTCGCCCGGGCGCTCGAGCGGGTCGGCGGACAACTGTTGTGGCACGCGGAACAGAGCGGCGAGCTGGTGCAGCGCCTCTTCCGGGACAGGCGCGAGCAGGCCCGGCAGTTGCTGGAGAGCGCCCAGTTGGCGACCAGCGAGCTGACCTCCGAGCTGCGCCTGGCCGGGCTCCTCGGTGACCCGGTCTCGGCTCCGAAGGCGACGCCGCAGAAGTCGACACCTTCCTTGGCCACGCCGCGCAAGCCGCTCGATTCGGTGAGGCGCCCGGCGGCCAGCCCCGAGCGCGCTGGTGGAAGCAAGGCGACGGCGGTGAACCCAGGGTTCGAGGCCCCCACCCATGCCGGTTCGCGCGGCGCGCGGCCCACGCCGAGCTCGGGCCAGCCCATCCTCACCGTGTCCGACGGCGACGTCGAGCTCCTCGAAGACCCGTCCGAGGAGAAGACGACGGTCCTGACTCCAGGCACCCTGCGCGACTCCGCGGCGGCGGTGACCGGCCCGGCGCCGCCGGTCGACGAGCGCGTGGTGCTCACCATACCCGCGACGTCCCTGCCTTCGGGGCTGTTCCCTTCGACTTCGCCCCAGCGCTCGACCGGCCCCGAGTCGCCCGTTCCGCCGCCGCGCGAGTCCAGCCCCAGCCTGGCCGACGTGATGCAGAAGCCGACCAGCCCGAACCTGTCAGAGGCCGTACAGCGGCCGACGAGCCCCGACGCGTTCGCCTCGGCGCGGCACCCGGTGACGAAGGTCGAAGACGGGCTTGTCCGCTCGGAGCCTCTCGGCCCAGAGCCCGGGACGCGGCCCGAGGGCCACGCCCTTCCCGTTCCTCCCTTGGTGCGGCCTCGGCGGCCAGCGCGCGAAGGCCGGGCCTTTCGAATTGCCGTCGGGGCCATCATCGCGATGATTGTGGTGGGAGGCCTGGGCTTCCTGGTGGGCGTGCACCGGTACTTCGTTTCCGCGGGGCCGGCGGCGCTTGAGCGAACCGAAGGGGAAGAGGGCAACCCGACGCCGCCGGTCGAGCCTCCGGACTCCACCGGCCCGGTCGCCTCCGGAGTCGTCGAGGCGACGGGTCTGCTGCCCACGCCCCCGACGCCTACGGGCCCGGTGGCTTCAGGAATCGTCGCGGCGACGGGTCTGCCGCCCACGCCCCCGACGCCTACGGGCCCGGTCGCCTCCGGAATCGCTGCGGCGACGGGTCTGCCGCCCACGCCCCCGACGCCTACGGGCCCGGTCGCCACCGGAATCGTCGCGGCGACGGGGCCCTCCGGGGCCACCGGCGGAATGCGCCCGGTTCCGCCACGCCTGGTGGTCGAGCGGACGACCTCCGTTGCACCGCCCCGCGTTCTTCCCCGGCGGGCGATCACCGGACAGCTCACCTTGATGACCGAGCCCTGGGCCAAGGTGTTCTTCAAGGCCCAGGAATTGGGCGTCACGCCGCTGTTCCAGGTGAGCCTCCCCGCGGGCCGCCAGACGCTTCGGCTCATCGGCGCCGACCACCGGGTGCTGCTACTGCACGTCGACGTCAAGGAAGGCGCGGTGACTCCCGTCCGCGTGTCCTTGAGCACGCTGACGCCGGAGTGACGGCTACTGCGAAACCGACGGCTGCACGACGCCGAGCAGGTCTTCCCGGTGGTCGTGCCCGGGCCCTCCCCAGGTGCCCGTCCACGGAGCCGAAGGCGTCTCGATGCCAGGCAGCGCGTAAGTGTGGAATGCCCCCGAACCGAGCGCGAAGGGCGGGTCGCACCGGCTGCACTGGCCGGTGCCCTCCATCAGCGCCATCGTGCCATTCACCACCTCGAAGAGCTCGGGAGAGGAACGGAGGTCGCCCCCCACTGGGCAGCGCCAGGCCTCGGTGCCGAAGCGCGTCTCGACGGCGGTGAGCCAGGGCAGCTCGCCTCCCAGCACGAAGGCCAGGGCCACTGTTCGCGGCGGTTCGGCCGGGCGAGCCCGCCACGAGGCCAAGCGCGCCAGGCCGGGCGCTAGGTTTTCATTGAACGTCCAGGCGGGCGCCCCCGACGTCCGGTCGAGGGCGGTCAGGGACTTCGAGTCGAACGGCACGGCGACGACCAGGTCGGTCGTGATGAGGGGCCTGCCGAAGGTGCCGGTGGGGAGTTGGCCGTAGACGAGCGCGACGTCGCCGGTCGCCGTCCCGTACGCGCCGCCGGAGTTCTCGGGGTAGAGCGCGCCGAGCGCCACCGCGAGCTCGCCGCCGACGAAGGCTTCCTGTCGCTTCCAGCGCGCCACCCCGTCCCGGGAGTAGCTGACGAGGAGCGTGGACGGCTGCGGCACCAGCGGCGCCACCCCGGGGCTCGACGGGGAGAACGAAAGGTACAGGTCTCCGGCGACATCCGCGGCGACTCCGTACGGGTGGGGGTGGTTGCAGACGTCGAGCATCGGGTCCAACACCCGGGTGGCGGAAACCATCGTGCCGGCCGAGTCGAGCAGCACCAGGAAGTACAGCCGGCACAGGGTGTCACCGGGCTGGCCGGCCGGGTACGCCTCGAAGAGCGCCGCCAGCCGGTCGCTGCCCAGCACCGCGAGCCTCGCCATGAAGATGCGCCCGGGCGCGGCCAGGGTGACCCAGTCGGGCCGCGCGGCGGGGAGGTCGAACGTCCACTTGGAAGTTCCGGTCGCGGGGTCGACGGCCGACACCGTCCCGCCCGGTGATGACGGGTAGTCGGCGCAGACCAGCCGGGCGTTCCAGAGAATGCAGCGCCGGGCGGTGCTTTCCAGCGCCATCGCCCCCGCGGTGTTGGCCCGTAGCGCCGGCGTCGCGAAGAAGCCCATCATGGACACCGCGCCGTCCGGCTCGAGCACCAGGTCGTGGAGGGTCTGGCTGCCGCCGTCGGGCAGCCCCTTCGCGTCGAAGCCCCAGGTGGGCTGCAAGGGCACGGGCGGTGCTTGGACGCAGTCCGAGCCCTGGCAGCGCCCCTCGGCTTGGCAGGGCGAGGTCGGCGCGCAGATGAAGCCGTCGGGCGGGTCTCGCTGCACGCACGCGCCGGCGATGCAGACGTCCGCGACATCGCAGCCGTGCTGGGGGCCGCACGACGTTCCGTCGGCTGCCTGTTGGAGCCCGCAGCCGGTGGTCGGGCGGCAGACGCCCGCCTGACAGATTCCGTCGCCCGGGCACGGAGGCGCGGCCAGGTGCTCACAGCCCTTCAAGGCGTCGCAGAGGTCTACCGTGCAGGCGTCGCCGTCGTCGCAGTCCACCCCCGGCCCGGTGCAGACGCCGTTCTGGCAGGTGGTTGATACCAGGCAGGCGCTGTGCGCGTCGCAGGGGGTGGCATCGGCGAGCTCCGTTTCGACACAGGCGCCGAGGTCGAGGTCGAAGCGCATCGCGTGACAGTTGGCGGGCGTCGGACAGCCGGGGACGTCGATCGCGCTGCCCTGCAGCGACAGCTTCACCGTCGCGCCTTCCGAGTGGCCCAGCAGGTCGGCGGCCTGGTCGCCGACGTCGGTCGGCTTGAATCGAATCGAGACGGTGAGCGCTCCGGCCGGCACCAGAGAAGGAGCGTCGAACAGCTCGAAGGGGCCGTCCGGCGCGTCCCATTTCACCGGCAAGCTGCTCCGGCCCGAGTTGGTCAGGGTGACCGAAGTCGCCGCTTCCGCTCCTACATAGACGCTTCCGAAGTCGGCGAGTGCGGGCTGGAACTCGAGGGCCCCGGACGAACCCGTCACGAAGACGTCGCGGCAGCCGGCCGCGAGCAGCGCGGACAGCAGGGCGGCCGTCAAGACCGCGGAGAGGTGAACGCGTTTCAAGGGTGTCATGCTGGCACCTCGGCTGACGCGAGGTAAAGCGGCCAGCCAGGGCGCGGCGACAGCAACTGCTTCTCTAAATAGTGGTTGGATCTAAATAGTCGTAACCGTAGGGGCCGGTGAATTGGGGACATCGGCGAAACCGCCCATCGCCGCTGCGGAATTGGCCCGTCGGACCTGTGGATGCATCTGGGGCTTCTGGCCGGTTGTCCCCAGGCGGACGGTGCAGGAGGCAACCGAACACAGGACGGAGGCAGAACCTGGGCGATTGTCCACAGGCCGACGCACAGGCGGTGGAAACTCAGCCCGCGGAAAGCGAACTGAGCCCCAGCTTGTTCTCCAAGTCGGCCAGCTCGCGCCGCACCGAGTCGTCGGTCTGGCGCTGATGCTCGACCTTCCGGACCGCGGAGATGACGGTCGAATGGTCCTTGCCGAACTTGGTCGCGATTTCTGGAAAGGAGGACTTGGTGTGCCGACGCGAAAGGTACATGGCCACCTGCCGGGCATGGGCCAGCGCCTTGGTGCGCCGGTCCTGACGGATGTCCTCGACCGCCACCTTGTAGTAGCGGGCCACCTCGCGCTGAATCGTCTCGATGTCGATGGGCCGATTCGACGGGAGAATGTCCTTCAGCACCTGCGCCGCGAACTCCTCGGTGATGGCTTGGCCCGTCAGCGAGTGCACCGCGGAGAGCTTGATGAGCGCGCCCTCGAGCTCGCGGACGTTCTTCTGCACGTAGCGGGCGACGAAGTGGCAGACCTTGTCGGGCAGGTCGACGTCCTCGGCCGCCGCCTTCTTCTTCAAGATGGCCACCCGCGTCTCGAAGTCGGGTTCCTGAATGTCGGTGATGAGCCCCATCGCGAAACGTGAGCGGAGCCGGTCTTCGAGCCCGGAGATTTCCGCGGGGACGGTGTCGGAAGTCAGGACGATGGCCTTCGACATCTCGTGAAGGGTATTGAAGGTGTAGAAGAATTCGTTCTGGGTCTCGACCTTCTTGCCCAGGAACTGCACGTCGTCGATGAGCAGCACGTCGCACTCGTCGCGGAACTTCCGGCGGAAGTCGCTCATGCGGTGGTCGCGAACGCTCTCGATGAACTGGTTGGTGAACTCTTCCGACGACAGGTAGACGATGCGCGCTTCGGGGTTGGACTCGTGAATCTTGTTGCCCACCGCGTGCAACAGGTGCGTCTTGCCCAGGCCGGTGCCGCCGTAGATGAACAGCGGGTTGTAGCAGCGGCCCGGGTTCTCTCCGACCGCCGCGGCCGCCGCCGCCGGCAACTGGTTCGACTCGGCCACCACGTAGGTGCCGAAGGTGAACCGCGAGTTCAGCCGGTCGGGCCGCTGGGGCAGCTTGACTGACGGTGCGATTGGGGCGGTCGGGCCCGGCGCCGTTCCCGGGGGCGGTTCGACGACCTCGAAGCTCACCTTCGGCGGAGCCCCGGGCAGCCTCGCCAGGGTGTCCTCGAGCAGCTTGCGGTAATGGTCGTCTATCCAGTCGCGGAAGAACCGGTCTTGGACGGCGAGGACGAGCGCTCCGTCGTGGACCGTCAGCGCGCGCAGCCGCTCGAGCCACGAGAGCGCGTAAGTCTTTCCGTCTTGCCGGATGGAGTCGAGGACGTTTCCCCAGAGATTATCATGGTTTATGGTCACAGCGGCCGGTTGGGCAAGGGCTGTCAAGAAAGCCTCGAGCAAAATCGAGAGGGCATGCGAGGGGTAGGGTGTCTACCGGACGACGGTTGGCTGATCAAGCGTGTTGAGCAACTGCGCGGATCAGAAAAGAGATCCGGCCGCGCGCGGAACCGGGTCGGCGGCGAGCGCGGCGCGCGCTTGTGGTGGGTGAGCCTGCGCCTACCAAGGCTTGTGCCGCGCGCCGCGCGCGACTTTTCTGAAAGTGCGTCGATTTGCAAAATGCGGGCGGAGGAGCACCGCGCTCCGCGTGCCCACAGGCCGCACGCCCGAAGCCGCGCGGCACCCACAGCAACCGCGCACGTTGTTCACAGCGAGCCCCCAGGTTCTCCACAGTGACTCGAGGTCAACCCGGCGGTTTCTCCGGGCACGTCCCTCGTTGACTTGGCCCGACGGCCGGGTTATTCGCGCCGCTCTTCTCTCGGGAAGCAGGCGAAGGAGCAACCGTCGTGTCCAAGCGCAAGCCGACCTATCAGCCGTCGAAGGTGAAGCGGAACCGAAGCCACGGCTTCCGAAAGCGCAACGCCACGAAGGCGGGTCGGGCGGTGCTGAAGCGTCGGCGGGCGAAGGGTCGCAAGCGGTTGGTGGTGCGGGCGGCGTCCAAGTAGGGCCTGCTCCGTTCGTGGCGGAGCGATTCCCGAAGAGCGCGCGGCTGAGAAAACGCAGGGACTTCCTGCGGGTTCAGGAACGCGGCACGAAGGTGGCGGTGGGGTCACTGCTGGCGCTGGTGCAGCGAAACGAGGGCGGCGTCACGCGCCTGGGGCTGACGGTCTCGAGCAAGGTGGGCAACTCGGTGGTGCGCAATCGCATTCGGCGGACGCTGCGCGAGCTCTACCGCAAGCGGCAGGGCTCTTTCCCGGCCGGGTTGGACCTGGTGCTGGTCGCCCGCGCGTCCGCCAAGGACGCCGGCTTCGCCCGCCTGGCCCAGGACTTCGAGCGGGTGGTCGCGCAAGTGGCGAGGCAATTCTAGGTGAGGCTGCTCGTCTTCCTGTTGTCGATGCCGATTCGCCTCTACCGGCTGCTGGTGTCGCCGCTGTTGCCTCGGGTGTGCCGGTTTCACCCATCGTGCTCGGCCTACGCGCTCGAGGCCCTGGAAACCCACGGCCCGCTGACCGGTCCCTACCTGGCGGCCCGGCGCATTCTGCGCTGCCACCCCTTTCACCCGGGCGGGCTCGACCCGGTGCCGCCCCGCCGCTGACGGGCCTCGACTATGGACTCTCAGAAGAGACTGCTGATCGCCCTGGGCTTGTCGTTCGTGCTCACGATGGTCTACGTCAACTTCTTCGTGAAGCCGCCGCCGGTGGCAGACGCCGCCGACGCAGGACAGGTGGCGAAGGAAGCAGCCGACGCGGGCCTCGCCCCGTCGACCGGCCCCGCCCCGTCGGCCCAGGCCGCCGCGGTCGACGCGGCCGCCGTCCCGGCGGGGGGCCGGGCGGTTCCGGTCGAGGTGGCGCCGCTGGTGGAAGTTTCCCGCGCCCGCGCCCAGGCGCACTACACGGTGTCGTCGGAAGGGGCAGCGCTGGTTCGCGCCCAACTGCAGGGCCCGAAGATGCGCGAGCAGCCCCACCTGTCGCTCGCCGACGGGCTGGGCCGGCTCATTGGCAGGAAGGTCCAACCGCCCCCGCAGATGGACCTGGCCGCGCCTCCTCCCGGCCTGCCCCTGCCCTACTCCATTTCCATCGAGGGGCCGAACCCACTGCCCGCCAGCACGCGCTACCACGTCGACCAGAAGGTGGAAGGCGGGCTCGAACTCTCAGTCACCGCGGGCCCCTGGCAGGTGAGCCGGACCTACGAGTGGAAGACCGACTTCGAGCTGGTCAGCGTCGTCCGGGTGAAGAACGTGGGCGCGGTGCCGGCGAGCGGCGAATTGGCCCTCCGCGTCTCGCGCGGCATCGACCCGGTGCGCGAAGAGAAGGGCAGCTTCTTCGGCGGCATCGGCAACCAGTCGCGCACCGCCTGCCTGGTCGGAGAGACCTTCGAGCACGTGGTGCCCACCGACGACGACAAGCCGCCGCCCGAGCACAAGGGGCCGGTCCGCTTCTTCGGCATCGACCAGCAGTACTTCCTCTCGGCGATGTACCCGCTCGACCAGGCCCGCGAAGGTCGCTGCGTGCTCACCGCGACTTCCACCTACCGCGAGGCGACCGCCTACTTCCCGCTGCAGCTTGCGCCCGGCCAGGAAGCCACCCAGGCCTTCGGGGCCTTCATCGGCCCGAAGGACGTGGACGACCTGGCGCGGGTGAAGGCCTGCTCGGCGCCCGGCTGCGCCTTTCGGCCCGAGCTCGAGAAGGCAGTCGACTTCGGCATCTGGGCTTTCATCGTCAAGGTGCTGTTGTGGGTGCTCAAGTTCTTCCACGGCCTGGTGGGCAACTGGGGTGTGGCCATCATCTTGCTCACCGTGCTGGTGAAGATTGTCCTTCTGCCGCTGACGCACCGCTCGATGGTGAGCGCCGAGGCGATGAAGAAGCTGCAGCCGCAGATGGAAGTCATTCGGAAGAAGTTCGCCGAAGACAAAGAACGCCAGAACATGGAGATGATGAAGCTGTACCAGGAAGCGAAGGTGAACCCCCTGGGCGGCTGTCTGCCATTGCTGTTCCAGCTGCCGATTTGGGCGGCGCTCTACACCACCTTGAGGACCAGTTACGACTTGTACGGTGAGCCGTTCATCAACCCGATGTGGGCCGACCTCACCTACAAAGACCCGACCTACGTGCTGCCCCTGGCGCTGGGCGTCACCATGGTGCTCACCCAGCGGCTGCAGCCACAGATGATGGACGCCACCCAGGCCAAGGTGATGACCTACGGCATGCCGGTGTTCTTCACCGCCTTCATGTTGAACTACCCGGCGGGCCTGGCGCTGTACATCTTCACCAACAACCTGCTGTCCATCGCGCAGCAGTACGCGCTCAGGCGGTACCTGGAGCGCACCGGACAGGCGGCGCCGCGGTCGGCGTCGAAAGAAAAGAAGGGCTAGGAACAAAGGCATGAGCGACCCAAGCGACGGCGCGAAGCCCGACAAGCGCGAACAGGCCGAGCGCGTGCTCGGCGACATCTTCCGGTTGATGGGCATGCCGGTGCGGCTCGAGGTGAAGGAAGTCGCCCCGGCGAAGGCGGCCGACGGCGCCCCCGGCGTGGAAGGCGGCATCTCGGTGGCGCTGTTCCCCGAGCAAGAGCTGCCCGGCGCGCCGGGCGGGCGGCGCTCGCACCTGGTCGAGGCGGTGCAGTTCCTCGCCAACAAAATCATCAACCGCCCGCAGACCGAGCGGAAGTGGATTTCGATTGGAGTGGGCGGCCACCCCGAGCCTCGGCCCGCCCTGCCCCCCCGCGGACCGGGCCCCGCGGCACCCCGGGGCACGTCTCCGGGGCCGGCAGGCGTTCCCGCGGCGGGGGCTCCTCCTCCTTCGCGACGCGAGGGTCGGCCGGCTCAGGTCCGGCCGTCCGCGGCCATTCCCGCGCCCGTGTCCGTCGCGGGTCCGGCTCCCGAAGAAACCTTAGACGCCCCGCCCGACGCCGCCCTCGAGGCTGCCGGGCGCGCTCTAGCCGAAAAGGCGGTCAAGCTCGGGCGCCTCTTCGCCGTCGCTCCGGCCAAGCCGGAGCAGCGGGCGCAGTGGCTGAAGGGGGCGAAGGGGGTCGCCGGGTGCGTCGCGAAACTCGAGGGCGAGGGGCGAAACCGCCGCCTCGTCTTCGTCCCGGACAAGCTGGTCCCACTGCCCAAGCGGGCCATTCCCGACTACGGGGACGACGAGACCTAGGAGCCCGCCATGGCCAAGCCCAAGACGTTGAAGGACAAGCTCTGGGGCGCCGCGGTGCTGAAGATGTCGTTCCGGCTGCGTGACGCCGAGGGCTCTCCAGCCTTCCAGGGCATCTACCCGGGCGTGCTGCGCGACCTGGGCGTCGAGGACGACGCGGTCGAGCAGTACATCGCCGAGAATCGGGTCGCCGTCGAGAAGGCCGCGCGCGGCAAGCCGACGGGCGCCGCGGGGTAACGCCACTCGCCGGGCGGGAGAGCGGACGGAAAACTGCGATCCGCTCCGGGGTGGCCTAGACTCCCTTCGATGGCGCGGCCGCGACTCGGTGACATCCTCGTCAAGATGGGGTTCCTCGACGCCCAGCAACTCCAGGCGGCGTTGGGTCACCAGAAGAAGTGGGGCTATCAGTTGGCCCGCACGGTGGTCGAGCAGCGCTTCTGCACCATCGACCAGGTGATGCAGGCGCTGGCGCGCCAGACCGGGTACCAGCTCATCGACCTCGACCGCGAGCCGCTCGGGCCACAGCTCGCGCCGCTCTTGCCGCGGAAGATCGCCGAGCAGCACCACGCCGTTCCTCTCAGGGTCGAGGGCAAACGCCACGAGGTGCTGGTGGTCGCCATGGGCGCGCCTGCCACGTTGGCGCAGCTCGACGCCGTGACCTCGGCCTCGGGCAAGCAGCGCGTCATCCCCTTCCTCGCCTGGGACGAGGCCATCGAACGGGCCCTCGGGCGCGTCTACCGCGGCGAAAGCTACGCGCCGCCGGCATCGGCGCCGGTCGCCGCGCCGAAGGTGCCGATGGGCCTTCGCGAAGAGGAGTTCGACCTCGTCGGCACCGAGCCGCTGGTCACCGCGGCCGACCCGCTCGCCCCCCTGGGCCTGTCCGAGGCCTGCCGCCAGGTCATCCGCACCGCCGCCCGCCAGCACCAGATGGCGGAAACAGCTGTTATCGCGAGAGTCATTGAATCCTGGGCATCAAAGCAAGGCGGGTAGGAGCCCGCAGAGGCCCGAGTCGTGGTTCCCAGCGAGCCCCTCAGCACCATCGTCGCCATCGCCACCGGCCCGGCCGCGGGCGGGGTCGGCATCGTGCGGCTGTCGGGCCCTTTGGCGCTTTCCGCGGCGCGGCCTCTCGCGCCCGAGGCGCCGGTCTCACCCGAGCCGCGGCGGGCGTACTTCACTTCGTTCGTCGACGCGCTCGGCCGGGCGATGGACCGCGGCCTGTTCCTCTTCTTCCCGGCGCCGCATTCGGTGACCGGCGAAGACGTCGTCGAGTTTCACGCGCACGGGTCGCCCCGGCTCTTGTCCTGGCTGGTCGAGCGACTGCTCGGGGTCAGCGGCGTGCGGCCCGCCGAGCCCGGCGAATTCACCCGGCGCGCCTACCTGAATGGGCGCATCGACCTGGCGCGGGCCGAGGCGGTGGCCGACCTGGTGGCGGCCACCTCGGAAGCGGCGGTGCGGGCGGCGGCGGCGCAGGCGGCCGGAGCGCTCTCGGCGCGGGTGCGCTCGCTCCGCGAGCCGCTGGTCGAGCTCAGGGCCGAGCTGGAGGGGGCGCTCGAGTTCCCCGAGGAAGTGGCCGCCGTGGACGCCGCGCTCGCGTCGCGGCTGGAGTCGCTGTCCGCGGGCGCCGAGGCGTTGGCCCACGACATCGGTCGCGGCCGCCTGGCGCGGCGCGGCGCGCGGGTGGTGCTCTACGGCCCGGCCAACGCGGGCAAGTCGACGCTCTTCAATCGGCTCTTGGGCGAAGAGCGCGCGCTGGTGGACGCCGAGCCCGGCACCACTCGCGACGCAGTCGAGGCGCGTCTGGAAATAGGAGGGCTGGCGGTGACGCTGGTCGACACCGCGGGCCTTCGGGAAGGTGACGGCCCGGGCCGGGTCGAGGCGCTGGGCATCGCGCGCACCCTGGCCGAGCTCAAGCAGGCCGACCTGGCGGTGCTCTTGCTGCCGCCGGGCGCGGGCGAGGGCGCGGCGCGCCGGTGGACCGCCGAGGCGAAAAAGGTGGAAGTCCTGCGGGTCGCGGCCAAGGCAGACCTCGGCACAGCCGGGGCCTGCGGGCTGGCGGTGAGCGGCCAGACGGGCGCGGGCATCGACGGGCTGAGGCGCGAGCTGACGGCCCGGCTCACCGGGGGCGGAATCGCCGAGGCGGCCCTGGGTGCTTCCGAGCGGCACCAGGACGCGGTCCGCCGCGCAGCCGAGGCGCTGGCGCGCGGTCGGGCGGCCCGAGCCGCCGGCGCACTGGAAGTCGTGGCCGGCGAGCTGGGGCTGGCCGCCGAAGCGCTCGGTGAAGTCACCGGAGAGACGGCGTCCGCCGAGGTGGTGGACGCCATCTTCCGCGCCTTCTGCCTGGGCAAGTGAGGCGCCCTCCCGCGCCTCGACTACGCCCTGGCCGCCGGCACCCCTCCCACTTGCTGGCAGCGCCGCACAGCACGCACCAGCAGCTCCGCGTCGAGCGGCGCCCCCACGATGCCGCTCGCCCCCACCCCCCTCGCGCGCGACGCTTCCGTCTCGGGGTGGCGCGTCGCGACGATGAGTTTTCCCCGCAGCCGCCGGCTCTTCGACAGCACCGCCTCGATGGACGGCAGCGGAGCGATGAGCACGTCCTCCGCTTCGCAGGCGAGCGCCTCGACCGAGCCGCAGACCCGGGCGGCCACGCCGCGCGCGCCGAGCACCTGCGCGAGCTGGCGGCCCGCCTCTTCCCCCCAGCCGTAGATGAGCACCGGGCGGGGACCGGCCTCGACCACCTCTTCTATGTCGAGTTCGATGTCGAGGTCGAGGCCGTCGTCCGGGGTCACGTCAGGAGCCGGTGCGGGGATGGGTTCGTCGGCCCCGAGGCCGAGGTAAAGCTGCCCGATGGCGCGGGTGATGGCGTCGTCGTCAGCGAGGTAGGCCACCACGCGAGTCTTGCCCGACACGGCCTGCACCGCGTCGAGCGCCGCGAGGCTCGCTGGCGCGGCGACGGCTACCACCAGCACCTCCTGCCGCTTGCCCTCGAGCCGCAAGGGCACGACGCGGTGCTGCTCAGCCACTTTGCGGCTCACCAGGCCGGCCAGCGTCGGGTCGGGCGGAGCCAGGCGCAGGTTGGCCACCGGCAGCCCGGCCTGCCTCGACAGCGCCTGCATGAGCTGGTCCTGGGTGCAGAAGCGGCTGTCGACCAGCGCTTTGCCCAGGGGAGTTCCCCATTGCCGTTGGTGAGCCAGCGCCGAGTGAAGCTGGAGCGTGTCGATGGCCCCCATCGAGAGCAGAATGTCGCCGAGGTTCATCCGCTTCATGACGGCCTCCTTGGCCAGAAGTGCTGAGCAAGTCGGCGGCCACCGCTGGCGCTGCGCGGCCCGTTGCCAAATCCACGGCGGAATTCACCGGGTTGCGGGCGTCTGCGGGAAGTGCCGACCTCAGCGTCAACGCGCGGGTCGCAACGGCGATCTGCGACACACCTGTCCCGGCCCCTGCTTCCCGTGCGACGTAAGCGGAGAGCGGCGCCCACCTGCGCGCTACACTGCCCACCCGCGTGGACGAAACCTTCGACATCATCGTGGTGGGCCTGGGCCACGCCGGCTGCGAAGCGGCGCTGGCTTGCGCCCGGCGCGGCCTGTCGGTGGCCGGGGTGACGCTGCGGCGCTCGGGCATCGCGGCGATGAGCTGCAACCCGGCCGTGGGCGGAACCGCCAAGGGCCACCTGGTGCGCGAGCTCGACGCCCTCGGGGGCGAGATGGCCCGCGCCGCCGACTTGTGCGGCACCCATTTCAAGACGCTGAACGCCTCGCGCGGTCCAGCGGTGCGCGCCAGTCGGGTGCTGTGCGACCGCGACCGCTACGGTGCGCAGATGAAGGCGTCGCTCGAAGCCGAACCCAACCTCGCCCTCTTCGAAGGCGAGGCCCAGTCGGTGTCCGCGCACGGCGGCCGGGTGCGCGGCGTGCGGCTCGCCGACGGGCGGGTGTTGAACGCCCGCGCCGTGGTGGTGACCACCGGCACCTTCCTCTCGGCGGTGATGCACGTCGGCCTGGTTCAAGCGAGAGGGGGCCGGCACGGCGACGCCGCCGCCCTAGGGCTGTCGGGTTCGCTTCGCGCGCTGGGCTTTTCCCTCGGGCGCTTCAAGACCGGCACCCCTCCCCGGCTCTTTTCATCCACCCTCGACTTCTCCCGCTGCGAACGCCAGCCTGGTGACGAGCAGCCGCGGCCCTTCTCGCTGCGAACGGCGTCGGCCCGGACCCGGGGAGAGCCCTTCCCCCGGCTGCCCCAGCGGGACTGCCACGTCGTCTTCACCAACCCGAGGACGCACGCGGTGGTGCGCGCCGCCCTGCCCCGCTCGCCCCTGTTCCGGGGCGACATCGTCGGCCGCGGGCCCCGCTACTGCCCTTCACTGGAGGACAAGGTGGTGCGCTTCGCCGCGCGCGAGCGCCACCAGGTGTTTCTGGAACCCGAGGGCGTGGACTCGCCGCTCGTCTACCCGGCCGGACTGTCGACCAGCCTCCCCGAGGAGGTGCAGGTGGAATTTCTGCGGACACTCGAAGGGCTCGAGGCGGTCGAGGTGGCCCGGCCCGGCTACGCGGTAGAGTACGACTACGCACCGCCCACCCAACTGAAGCCCACGCTCGAGACCCGCGCCGTGGCAGGGCTGTACTTCGCCGGACAATTGAACGGCACCTCGGGCTACGAGGAAGCCGCCTTCCAGGGCCTGGTCGCGGGGCTCAACGCCGGCAACGCCGTCCGCGGTGAAGCGCCGCTGGTCCTCGGCCGGCACGAGGCGCACGGCGCTGTGCTGGTCGACGAGCTGACGCGCCGCGGGGTCGACGAGCCCTTCCGAATGCTCACCGCCCGCTCCGAGCACCGGCTGCGGCTGCGCGAGGGGAACGCCGACCTGCGGCTTCGGCCGTACGGCCTGAGGGCGGGGCTGGTGTCGGAGGCGGCGGCCGCCGAAACGGAAACGCGGCGCCAGGCCATCGCCGCCGAGGTGGCGCGGCTCGAGGCCTCGGGCCTGGGTGCGCGCCTGCGCCGCCCCGAAGTCACCTACGAGTCGCTGGCCGCGCTCGACCCGGCTCGGCCCGAGCTGCCCCGCGAGGTGCAAGAAGAGGTCGAGGTCGAATTCAAGTACGCCGGCTACATCGCCCAGGCCGACCGGGCCGCGGCGCGCCGGGCCGAGGCCTGCGACGGCTGGGAAATTCCGCCCGAGCTGCCCTATGCGGCGATTCGAGGGCTGTCCGCCGAGGCCGTCGAGAAGCTCTCGGTCGTGAGGCCAGGCACGGTGGGGGAAGCCAAGGGCATTCCAGGGCTCACGCCGGTGGCCATCGCCCTGCTCTGCATTCACCTTCGCCGGGCCGCGGGCTCGCCCGGCCCCACCTGAGGTTCTCGCGTGCGTTCCAAGGGCCTGTGGAAAAGGTGTTCGAGTTGGGGATTCGCGGCGCCGACCGCGTGTTTTCCGGGGGTTGACGCAACTCAACCCAGGTGTCGCTGTGGATAACGAGACTTCGGATGAAGCCCTCATCCGCGGCGCCCGGGGCCTCGGGGTGGCCCTCGAAGCCGGGGCCGCCACCCTGCTCGGCCGCTTCACCGGCGAGCTTCTGCGGTGGAACCAGAAGGTGAATCTCACCGCCATAACGCGCCCGGACGAAGTCCTCGAAAAACACCTGCTCGACTCGCTGGCGCTGGTCCCCGAGGTGACCGCGGCGCGGTCCCTGCTCGACCTGGGGGCTGGCGCCGGGTTTCCCGGCCTGCCCCTCGCGGTGGCGCTGCCTCGCCTCGAAGTCACCTTGGTCGACGCCGCGGCGAAGAAGGTGGGGTTCCTGAAGCACGTGGTGGCGCAGCTCGGGCTGGCTCCGAGGGTGCGCGCAGTGCACGCGCGGGCGGAAGGCCGTCCCGACCAGGAAGGGCTGTCCCGTTCCGAGGTGGTCGTCTCGCGTGCCCTGGCCGAACCGGCGCGGTGGTTGGCCCTGGCGGCGGAGTACCTGGCGCCCGGAGGCCGGGCCCTGGTGATGACCGCCCGGCCGCTGGGGCCGGACGAATCGGCGCGGCTGGCGGCAGCGACCGGGCTGAAACTCGCGGCCGAGCGCAGCTACACCCTGCCCTTCAGCCGAGCCCCCCGCGCAGTCGCGGTCTTCCAGCGGCCGAAGTAGCGGCCGGGAGGCGGTCTCGCGGATCTCGCGGCGGGCGCGAGCCCAGTCCAGGTTTCACGTGAAACAGACGGGTCGAGCCCTCAGCTCCGGATGCCGGCCGGCGGGTTCCGCGGTGGGCGTGAGCCCTGTCCGGGGTTTCACCTGGACCTGGCGGATTTAACTCGAAGTGTACGGGTTTCACGTGGAACACTCCCGCGCCCGGGCCTTCGGGCGGTCGCATTCCGGTCAGTCGGAACTGGCGGCGGACGCGAGTTCCACGTGAAACGCCCTTCCGCGGACGGCCTCGCCGGGCTTGTCCGGGGAGCGCCGCCCGTGTAACACCGCCCCGGCGCAGCTTCGGCGACAGGAACCAGCGTGGGTCGAATCATCTGCATCTCGAACCAGAAGGGCGGCGTCGGGAAGACGACCACCGCCATCAACCTCGCGGCGAGCCTCGCCTCGGCCGAGCGGCGAACCCTGTTGGTCGACATGGACCCACAAGGCAACGCCGGCAGCGGCGTCGGCGTCGGCCGCGAAGGCCTGACCGGCACGGTCTACGACGCGCTCCTCGACGGGCGCCCGCTGCGCGAGCTGATTCGGGGCACCGAACTGCGCTTCCTCGAGGTCGTGCCGTCCAGCCCCGACCTGACCGGCGCCGAGCTCGAGTTGGGCGGGACCGAGCGGCGCGAATACCGGCTGAAGGAAGCGCTGGCCGCCGTCGCCAAGGCGTACGACTACGTCATCATCGACTGCCCGCCGTCACTGGGCCTGTTGACGCTGAACGCCCTCACCGCCGCGGACTCGGTCATCATTCCTCTGCAGTGCGAGTACTACGCCCTCGAGGGGTTGACCCAGCAGTTGCACACGCTCGAATTGGTCCGCCGCCAGCTCAACCCCAAGCTGTCCACCGAGGGCATTCTCCTCACCATGTTCGACGGGCGCGCCAACCTCGCGCACCAGGTGGCCGAAGAGGTCCGGGGCCACTTCCCTGCCCTGGTGTTCCGCACCGTGGTGCCGCGCAACGTGCGGCTGTCGGAAGCGCCCAGCTTCGGAAAGCCCATTCTGCTCTACGACATCAAGTCCAAGGGCTGCGAGGCCTACCTGGCGCTCGGGCGAGAGATTCTGCGGCGAGATCGCGGCGGTGGCCGCGCCAAGGGACAAGGGACGCGGGTCGTGGCATAAGGCGTTCGACGAGAAGCGATGCGAGGGGAAGAAAGAGCGATGCAGGGCGGCGACAGGAAGCGGGCGCTCGGGCGGGGCTTGTCCGCCCTCATTCCGCACGCGGCGCCCGCGGCCGCCGAGGCCTCGGGCCGGGCGGTGGTCCACCTGCCGGTCGAAGAGCTGAAGCGCGACGGCGCCCAGCCGCGCAAGGCCTTCGACTCCGACCGACTGGAAGAGCTCGCCCAGTCCATCAAACAGCAGGGAGTGCTCTTTCCTGTGCTGGTGCGCCGGGAAGGCCGAGGCTACCGTCTCATCGCCGGCGAGCGGCGGTGGCGGGCCGCGCAGATGGCGGGCCTGAAAGAGATTCCGGCCCTGGTGCGCGAGGCCAGCGACGCCGAGGCGTTCGAGATAGCCTTCATCGAGAACCTGCAGCGGGAAGACCTGAACCCGGTCGAGGAAGCCCTGGGCTACCGGCGGATGGTAGACGACTGGAAGCTCAGCCAGGAACAGGTTGCATCGCGGGTCGGCAAAGACCGGTCGACAGTCGCCAACGCACTGAGATTGCTAGGGTTACCCGACGAGGTCAAGGCGATGCTGGCGCGGGGCGAGCTCGACATGGGCCACGCCCGAGCGCTGCTCGGCTTGCCCCGCCCGGCCGAGATGCTGGCGCTGGCCCGGGCGGTGGTGGCCGAACGGCTGTCCGTCCGCGAGGCGGAGCGGCGAGTGAAGCAGGGCCGCCCTGCTGCCCCGGCACGACGGAAGGAAGCCAAGGCCAGCCCGCAGGCCCGGCAGTTGGTGGAAGAGCTTCAGCGAAAGCTGGGCACCAAGGTGCGGCTCATCGACCGGGGGGGCAAAGGCACCCTCGAGGTCGACTTCTTCTCGTACGAGGACCTGGACCGGCTCCTCGCTCAGTTTCGAAAGTAGGACGGTGCGATGGCGATTTTCGGCGAAAAGAAAGACGAAAAGCCGGGGAGCGTGCCTCCCAGGAAAGAGGAGAGCAACGTGTCAGGTCGCGTAGGCGAGGTTCATACCCTGTTGGGAAAGGGCAGCGAGTTCGACGGCAAGCTGACCTTCGAAGGCCAGGTGCGGATTGACGGCCGCTTCAACGGCCAAATCAACACCAAGGACACGCTGGTCGTCGGCGAGGGGGCGAAGGTGACGGCCGAAATCTCGGCCGGGACGGTCATCGTCAACGGGACCATCGAGGGCAACGTCCGGGCTTCGCAGACGGTCGAGCTGCACCAGCCCGGGCGGGTCAAGGGTTCCATCGAGACGCCGGCGCTATCGATTGACCGGGGCGTCATCTTCGAGGGCACCTGCAAGATGGAGAACCTGGGCACCAAGCCCAGCCCGTCGCCAGCGACGGCGCCGGCCGCGCCCAGCCTCACGAAGTAGCCCCGCAGCCCCAGCCCATAGCGCCCCAGGCGCCGGGTACGCCCGCCGTCCGCGCCCTGGTGCGCCGGTGGAGTATCTCGTCGCGCCGTGTCGTGGCCAAGAGAGTTATCATGGCCACAATATGGAACATCCGACGTCAACTGGCCGCCCCGGCAGCGGAATCTCCTCGACCCGGCAGCAGCGTCTCGTCCAGCTTCTCGAGGAACGGCTGGTGGCGGGCCTGCGGGCGGCGGGGTATTCGGTCGCCTTCGAGCCCGCGGCAGACGGCGGGGTTTTCACCGCCCAGCGCGGTCCCCTTCTCTATGAAGTCGAGCTTCGGGTGGCGCGTGAGATGCGCCGGGCCGAGCTCTCGGCCGCCCTCGCCGACTCACTACTCAGGGCCCGGGCGGCGGCGGGCGCTGAGCGCCGGCCCCTGGCAGTGGTGGGAGCGCGCCGGTTGTCGCCTGGTCTGGCCGCGGAGCTCAGGGCGTACGGCAATAGATTCCTCGGCGGTGACGCGTTCGGCCTAGTCGACGCCGCGGGCCGGCTCGAGCTACACGGCCCCGGCCTCGAAGAGACGAGCAGCCCCGAGGTCGCGCCCGAGCCGAAGCTCCGGGCGACGCCGCAACTGTTCTCGGACCGCGGCCAGTGGCTGCTGAAGGTGCTCTTGGCGCCGGCGGTGTCGCCCCGCTTTCTCGAGGCTCCGCGCGAGCCGGTCGCCAGCGCCAGCGGACTGGCTCGCGCGGCGCAGGTGTCGGTGCCCTGCGCGGCGCGGTGGGTGGCGCAGCTGAAAGTCGAAGGCCACCTCCAGCTCTCCTACCGGCGCAGTGCCGAGGCTCCCATAGCGCCTCGCGCGGCCCTCGACACCGGGCCGACGCTGCAGTTGGTCGCTCGCGCGAAGCTGCTCGAGCGCTTTCGCGCGGCGGCCCAGCGGCCGGTGCGCGAGATTGGAACCCGGTGGATAGTCCCCGCCGCCAACCCCCGCCGCCAGCTCCTCGCCGCGCTGGCGGCCTACCACCGGCACTTCGAGCGCTTCCGGGCGGAACCCGACGCCCCCTTCCTCGTCGAAGGCGCGGAGCCAGACCGCGCGCCGAGGGCGTGCCTCGGGCTGTTCTCGGCCTCGGCCGAGCTGGGGTTCTCTACAGCCTCCGCCGCCCCGGCCCACCTGTACCTGGAAGAGGTGACCGAGCCGACGCTCTCGCGGCTCGGGCTCGAGGCCGCGCCGGCAGGCGCGGTGCCTCAGGTTCGGGTGCGCGTCCCGGCCTGTCCCGAAGCACTCTTCCGCGCCGCGGTTACCCGGGCGGGCGTGAAGGTGGCCGACGCGCTGCAGTGTTGGCTCGACGTCGCCGGCCACCCGTCGGGGGGCGACGAACTGGCGGCCGCGCTCTGGCGCGACGCGGTCGGCGCGGCGTGCGGCGGCGAAGGCGCGTGACCCGGCGGCGCCGAGAAATTAGCCTTGGGCCGAAATGCCCATCTCTATCCTGGTGCACGGCGGCGCGGGCCCCGTGGACGAAGGCGACCGCGCGAAGGAGTGCGAGGCCGGCTGCCTGGCGGCGGCTCGCGCCGGTCACGCGGTGCTTCGCGCGGGCGGCCGCGCCCTCGACGCGGTGGAAGCCGCGGTGGCGGTGCTCGAAGACGACCCGCTCTTCAACGCCGGCGTCGGTTCGGCGCTGAACCTCGACGGCGACGTCGAGATGGACGCCTCGCTGATGGACGGACAGGCGCTCGCCGCCGGCGCGGTGGCGGCGGTGCGCACCGTGAAGAACCCCATCCACCTCGCGCGCCGCGTGCTCGAAGCCACTTCGCATGTCTTGTTGGTCGGCCCGGGGGCCGAGCGATTCGCCCGCGAGTGTGGCCTGGTCGAGGTCGACCCGCGCTCGCTGGTGACCGATCACGCCCGGAAGCGCCTGGCCCATCGCACGGAAGCGCGGTCAGGCCACGGCACCGTCGGCGCGGTGGCCTGCGACGCGCACGGGCACGTGGCGGCGGCCACCTCGACCGGCGGAATGACGGGCAAGCGCCCTGGCCGGGTGGGCGACTCTCCACTCATCGGCTGCGGCACCTACGCCGACGACCGAGGCGGCGCGGCGTCGGCGACCGGGGTAGGGGAGGGCATCATCAAGGTTGTGATGGCCAAGCGGGCCTGTGACGAGCTCTGCCAGGGCGCGTCCGCCCCCGAAGCGGCTCGCCGGGCGGTGGCCGAGCTTGCGC
>JAHFDQ010000456.1 GCA_023248915.1 Archangiaceae bacterium
CGCCGCGTCGCGGTACATGTACATGCCCGCCGAGGGCACCGACATCACCGCCAGGTTGGCGTTGGCGCCGTCGAGCACGCCCATCGTCCAGGTGTCCTGCATGATGGGGTCGTACTCGTACTTCGGTAGCGCCTGCTGGCCGGGGCTGGTCGAGCCGTACATGGCGAAGACCCAGTGCTTATAGATATTGCCCAGGTCGTAGAACGTGTAGATGGCGTTGTTCTCGGCAGAGACCGAGCTGAAGTAGTACCGGTCGCGCTTGAAGTGATTCCAGAAGTAGGCGTTCTGGTAGTCCTCGATGTTGGTGCGGGCGACCTCGTAGAAGTCAGGGCCGCGGTCGAACCGGGCGCAGGACAGCACCGCCCCGACCACCGAGTCGTCGCAGAACATGTACGGCACCTCTAGCGGCGCGTCGCCCACGTCGGCGGGAGTCGGATTGGGGTTGGTGGCGAGCAGCGCGGCGACCCGGTCGCGGCCGGCCTTCACGTCGGACCACTTGGCCAGGTGCCGCTGCGACAGCTTGCGGATACCGTCGGCCAGGGTGGTCTCGAGGTCGGCGCCGTCGCCGAAGTGCAGAGGAATGACCGAGTAGTGGAACCGCTCGGCGTAGTTGGGCACGCCGAAGTTCGTGTGCTGGGCGTTCACCACCGGCAGGTCGAAGCCGGCGCCGGTGATGGTCATCACGTTGCCGTCAGACCCGGGGAAGGTCTTCGAGTCGAGCCGGGCCTGGTCGAACACCTCGACGTAGCCGGGTTCACGGCCGCCCGAGTAGGCGAAGAGGATGGCGGCCTCGTCGTACTTGCCGGGGCCAACCCAGTCGCCGTTCATCTTGCCGGCGTAGTCCATGATGGACGAGTACTCGTAGTCGTGGAGCCCCTGGGTGAGCTGCACCTCGGTGCCGTCGGAAGCGGCCTTCAGGTCGGCCGGCGTGCGCGGAATCTTCGGCTCGCCGTTCTGCACCACGGTGAGGGTGGGCTGGCGAATTTCCCAGAACTTGTCGAAGTAGTTCACCGCGTCGAACGAGCCCTGGAAGTTGTGGTACAGGCCGAAGGTGTGGCCGATCTCGTGCTCGGAGGTCGCCCGCCAGATGCCCTGCTGTAGGCGGCGCTTCGACTCGTTGTCGGCGATGGCCTTTGCCTCGGTGGCGGTGCAGGACGCGGCGTTGGCGCAGCCCGGGTTACCGCGGGCGACCAGGTCGGCGATCTTCGCTTGCCGCGTCTGCAGCTCGCGGGTGGCCAGCGCCACCAGCGAGCGGTCGAGGAACTCGGCCAGGTAGAGGCACTGGCCGGAAGCCCACTCGATGCGCTGCTTCTCGTACTGGAGCGAGGCTCCCGGGTTGGTGAGCACCGAGCGCGACGCCTTCCGGGCGAAGTCCTTGTCGGCGAAGGCCTGCTCGGCCACCGCCGGCGGCAGCAGGCTGGCGACGTCGCCCTGCAGGTCGGGGTTGTCCAGCACCGCCGCCTCGAGCTCGGGGCGTTCGGCGAGCAGCGCGGCCGCCACCTGCATGCGGTCGGAATGGTAGACGGGAAGGCCGCCGTTTTGGCGCAGCCCCTGGAGGATAGCCACCGTGCGCGACGTCTGCTTGTCGAAGGCGCCGCGGGTCGGGAGGTTGGTCTGGGGAATGTCCTGCAGCTCGGCCTGGAGGGGCGCGTTCGACCTGTTCGCCCCCTGTACCGAGTAGGGCCTGTGGTGGGCCATGTAGTCCTTCACGTCCTTGCCGGAGATCAGTGCGTCGATGGACTTCTCGCCGGTCAGCGTGTCCGTCACGTCGAGCAAGTACTGCGCTTCGGTGTCCACCGCGGCCGAGTAGGTGTTGGCGTTGGCCGAGATGAGTTCGCCGGTCTCGGGGTCGGCCGAAGACGGGCCGTAGCCCAAGAGGCCGTTCGGCACCGGGTCGGTCACCGTGTAGACGAAGCTCTTGCGCAGGTCGCCCATCTTGGGCGTGTAGCCGGGCTTGCCGCAGGCGGACGGTGGCGCGTTGCCGGTCAGCGTGTCCTTGTCGGGTACCGGGTTCTCGCAGATGTACAGCATCTGCGGCGACTGGTTGACGTCACCGCCCTTGCCCTGGGCGGCCGAGACCGCGCGGCGGAAGGCGTGGTCCCAGTTGTGCTCGAGCTCGCGGGCCGACTCGAGGTACTCGCGGTAGGTGTCGGCGCCTGAGGTGCGTGACGCGGGCGACACGTAATAGACGATGGGCTTCGGGGTGCGGTTGGCGAAGGCGATGGGCTTGGCCGGGTCGGGGTGGCCGTCCTTCCCTTTCTCGAAGGCGTGTTCCCAGATGCGGTAGCGGTTCGCCAGGTAGATGCGCGCCTTGTCGTTGTACCCGTACTTCCGGTCGTAGTTCAGCCGCTCGGTGCGGAAGAAGCCGAACTTGGTCTCGAGCTCGGGGCCGTACACCAGGGGCTCGTAGTCGTTGGTGACGTCGGGGTCGACCTTGGCGATTGAAGTGCGGACGTGAATCTCGGCCGCGCTGCAGTCGTAGCGGCGGCTGGCCAGGTAGCAGCGCGGAATGGTGCCGTAGTCCTCGTAGTAGACGGTGTCGGGCTGGGCGATCAGCCGCGAGGTGAAGTCCATGTAGGTCAGCCGGCCGTCGGCGCCGAACTCCTGCACCGGCCAGTCGTAGGGGTCGGTGCCGGGTTCGTTCGGCTGAATCCACGCGGTGATGTCGGAAGCGCCGGCGCCGTTGCCGAGCGTGCCCCACTCGAGCCCGCTCATCTTGTTGATGATGTTCGCCGACCAGTCCACGCGGATGTACTCGCGCTGATTCCACGGCCGGTCCGAGCCGTTCTCCATGATGACGTTGCCGGTCTCGCCGGTGGAAGGGTTGTAGTTGCGCTGGATGTCGAACTGGCTCTGGATGGAATAGGCCACCAGCGGCGCGCCGTAGTAGACCTGCCCGCCGGTGCACTTGCCGTCGGCGGTGCAGAGCTTGGTGGTCGTGCCCGACGGCTTGGACGTCTGCTCGATGTCCGACTCGGCGCCGAGGATGTACGGGTAGGCGCGATAGCCGACAAGGTTCTTCTCTTGGATTTCCCAAACTATCTTCTCGAGCGTCCCGGTCTGCCCGGCGTAGGTGAACCCGGTCGTCGCCGGCGTCCAGTTGACCGTGTTCCGGAAGTACCAGCGGCCGTCGAGCAGGTCGGCCTTCTTGGTCACGTTCGGCTGGACCTTGTTGATGTCGCCGTTCGGACTGGCGCAAGCGGCGAACAGCGCCGCGCCGGTCAGGGCGAGCCAGCGGGTGGGGAACCGGTTCATGTTGCCTCCGTGTCGGGAATTCGAAGTCATGGGGAAGGGGTCGGTCAGATGGACGCCGAGAGCGTCAGAGAGACTTCCGTGAGGCTGTTGGCAGGGCTCAGGAAGTCGAAGAACGGAAACCGAATGTTCTTGTTGTCGTTGGTCAGGGTCGGACCGCCGGCAGCCCCGCCGTTCGATAGGCCGAGCGACACCTCGAAGCTGTCGGTGAGCGCGTAGGAAGCGCCCAACGAACCGGCCATGCGATTCCCGACCACCATGCCGTCCCTGGCGACCGGATTGCCGTTCACGTCGAGCGCCTTCGGTTTGTAATCGGGGCCGCCGACGTCACCGGCCTCCTTCCAGCCACTGGACAACATGAAGGACAGCGAGAAAGCCAGCTTGTCCGTCGGGCGGTACCCGAGGTCGATGAAGTTCACGAGGCTCCAGGCCTTGTTATTGCCCGTCGAGTCGCAGAAATTCGCGTTGGTTCGGCAAACGCGGAACAGGTTGCCCATGGAGTCCCTCTCGGTGGACGCCGGGAGCATGACCTGGTTGTTGACGTGAAAACTGCGGCCCCCGGTCAGCCGGTAGGTCGCCTTCAGCTTCTCGAAGAACGACCGCGACAGGCCGACGCCGAGCGACAAGGAGGTAATCGTGGTGGCGACCCGGCTCTCAGGGGTGATGGGGATGGTGAGGCCGAAGGAGGGCGAGGCCGTGATGCCGGACCACTTGTTCTTGAAAGCAGCCGGTGCGGCGAGGCCCACCTTGATATCCGAGTAGGCCACGCGCTTTCCGGTCTCATTGTCGGGGAGCGTGTACTCCCAGCCGAGGCCCGCCTTTGCAGAGGCCGAAAGCCTCACGTCCTTCACTTTGAAACCGTAGCTGGGGCCGACCGACAGGCCGCCGTTGAGGGCAGCGTAGTAGCGAGTGTCCACGAAGGTGCCCGAACCCAATGAATGGTCTAGGTCCAGCCCTACGTGAAAGCCCCCAGCCTGCTCCTTTTCCTCTTCGGTCCCGGTCGCCTCGCCGCTGCTCGAGGTGACTGTGCCCGCGGGTGTTGGGGAAGCGGCCGCCTCCGAAGATTCTTTGGCCGGCGCCGCGTCCTCGTGATGCTCGTGCTGCGCCCACGCCAGCGCCGGGGCCAACAGCATCGCCAGGACCGCCGCACTTTGCTTGCTCAAGGACAACCTCCCACCGTCAAAAGCCTCGGGTACACGCGCCGCGGGCCCGCCCCTCAGCAATGAGCGTTCCACCCGTCCTACCTTGCCCGCCATGGGCGGAAATATCTGAATTCGTTGGGTGTTCTCTGCGCGTCGGCCTCATCGCCAATTCGAACGGCCCGCCATTCGGGGCGCGCTTCGTTAGCTCATGGGGCAGCGGGGAACGGTAGAGCGACAAGAAACCGGCACCTGTCCGCCGCCCGTGGCCACGGGACGGCCTTGGAAACGGGCGCTCCTGTAGCACACGCCTCGGACCGCGATCAACGAGGCTTGCCTACATTGTGGGATGAGCTGGCACGGCCTTCGATTTTCGGACCTCTGGCCAGAGCGATGCCGCACTTGGAATTTCTCCCTCTGGGAGGATCAAGGTCCGGCATGGCTTTGGCCAGAGGCTCAAATCGTGTCCCCGCCAGGCCCTGACTCCGCCCCACGTGTCAGCCCCGGAGGATGAACTGCCGTTGCTGCCTGTGATACTGCTCGGGCCCCTTCCCGAGGAAACCCATGTCACTCGAACGCTCGACGGCCACCGCCATCACTCCCGCCAGCCCGACCGACCTTCCCGCCAACGAGAGCGAGGCTTTCCAGGCGCTGCGCGCGATGGCGCGCGGCAAGTGCGGCTCGGTCTTGCCCGACCTCTTCGCCCGGCAGGCGCTCTCGGTCACCCGCGGCGCCGACTTCCCGGTGCAGCGGGCGGCGCTCGAGGCGCTGCTGCGGCGAAGCGCTTCCGCCAGGCGCGA
>JAHFDQ010000457.1 GCA_023248915.1 Archangiaceae bacterium
CGGTGGGCTTCGACAACTCGGCTTCCGACGCGCTGTCCGGCCTGTCGCAGGTGTGCACGGGCACCACCAACCCGCCGCTCACCTGCGTGGCCTACGCGGCCAGCCCGACGGTAGTGCTGGCGGCGGGCGACGGGGTGAAAACCGTCTACATCCGCGTCAGCGACGTGGCCGGCAACGTCAGCGGCGTGTTGAATGACGCCATCACCGTGGACCAGACGGTGCCGACGGTTTCCAACGTCATCATCAACGGCAACGCGGTGTACACGAATGCCCTGTTGTCGAGCGTGGCGTCGGTGGCGGCGGACGCCACCAGCGGCGTGGCGCAGATGCAGTTCTCGCCCGACGGCGCGACGTGGGGCGCGGCGGTGGCGTACGGAAACCCGGCTGGCTACAACCTGCCGGCCGGAGACGGGCTGAAGACGGTGTACGTGCGCGTCATCGACGCCGCAGGCAACACCAGCACCGGGGCGCCGCCGTCCGACACCATCACGCTGGACCAGACACCGCCGAGCTCGAGCCTCACCTCGGTGCCGGGCCGGTACACCAACACGGCGCCAGCGCAGGTCAATGTCTCGCCGGTGGAAGCGGGCAGCGGCGTGTCCAACATGTGCGTGAAGACGGTGGCGGTGGGGGCTCCTCCTCCCACCATCACGGGCGCAGGAGACCCCTGCTTCGTCGCCTTCGCCACGCCGACGTTGGCGTTGGTGGGAGCGGGCGGCGACGGCGACAAGCGCGTCTACGTGTGGCTCTTGGACAACGCGGGCAACGTCTCGGCGGCGCCTTCCACGGTGGACATCTGGTACGACGCGACGCAGCCGACGATTCCAATCGGCCCATCGGTGGTTGAGCAGCACCGAAGCCTGCAAGCCTCGTGGGCGCTGGCCAGCGACGCCTCGTCGGGAATCGCCGGTTACGAGATTGGCGTCTCGACGGTGTCTGGCGGTCCGTACACCTACGGAACGCAGGTGGCGGGTCCGCCCAGCACGCTGGTGCTGCCGAATACGATCAACGAGTACGTGGTGGTGAGGGCGGTCGACAAGGCGGGCAACAAGAGCGCCCCGAGCGCCCAGGTGTTTGGCATGCCGCGCTACCCCTTCACCTTCGGGCAGCGCATGCCCACGGCCGTCAACTTCACCGGAATGGCCTTCCTCAGCAACCTGCCCCTCAATCGCTATCTCATCGTGGGCGAAGCCGGGGCGCTGTGGGAATCGGACGACACCCTCACGACATTCACCCGCCGCGACCCGATGACGGACGACAAGCTGAACTCGGTGCGGACGGCGGGCACCACGCTCCTCATCGCCGGAGACAATGGCTACCTCGGGACGAGCGGCGACAACGGCATGACGTGGACGCGCCTGGCCAATTCCCAGGGGGCACCGCAGAGCCACCTATACGACTTCGCCCAGACGGGGACGGGCCTGTTCTCCAGCCTGTTCGTCGGGGTCGGCGCCGGCGGCACCATCGTCCGTGGCGCCCAGGTGTTCGGGGTCTGGGGTGGGTTCGCCCCGGTGGCGTCGCCCACCGTCAACACGCTGCGCGGAGTGGCGCGGTGTCAGGGCGCCGCCGCTCCTTGCGGCACCGGCAACGTGGACGTGGCCGTCGGAGACAACGGCACCATCCTGCGCACCCTCGACTCGGGGGCGACCTGGGCAACCATCGCTCCGCCCGCGGGCTACGCGACGGCCAACTTCA
The DNA here is from genome assembly GCA_023248915.1 of Archangiaceae bacterium. Classification (GTDB taxonomy): domain Bacteria; phylum Myxococcota; class Myxococcia; order Myxococcales; family Myxococcaceae; genus JAHFDQ01. Next base: position 1,696 of record JAHFDQ010000457.1, read on the forward strand.
CGGGCGTCACCGGATTCAACGGCACCAACACGTTCTACGCCTCCTGCGTCAGGCCGGCGGGTCGCAATGCCCTCATCGTCTCGAATGATGGCGGTGCCACCTGGGCGGAGGTCATCGCCCCGCTCACCAACGACATCGACGGCTATTCCGTCATGGCCACGGGTGCCGTTCTCTGGATGGGCGCCTACCGCACGGCGGCGTTCACCCCGTACCTCGTCCAGATTTCCGCGGGCGCGCGCACCAGCGCCGTCACTACCACGACCCCGCTCGGTCTCGCGGCGCGCTCGGCCACCGAGATTGGCCTGGTGGGGGCGCTCGGTGAAATTGGGCTATCGACCGCCTTCCCGGTGGTGGTGGGTAAGACGACGGGAACACCCAACCTCCTATACGACTTGTACCAGGTGCCCGGCGCGAACAGATTCTGGGCGGTGGGCACCGGCGGCTACATCGGCCAAAGCCTCAATTGGTGCCAGGCCAACTCCTTCGTCCAGCAAGGAGTGGGGCTCACGCCGCAGGCACTCTTGGGCGTCTCGGTGCCCTCGCCGCTCGGGTTCGCGGTAGGCACCCAAGCGGTCATCCTCAAGACGGTCGACAACGGCACCAACTGGGCATTTGACGTGCAGACGGGCGCCGCGGCGCCCAACGCCTTGACCGGCGTGTCCTGCGCGAACCCCAGCTTCTGCCTGGCGGTGGGGCAGAACCAGACGCGGCTCACCTGGGACGGAGCAACCTGGACGGCCAATATTCCCGGCGTCATGCCCGACTACTACGCCGTCGACGCGTTCATGGGGGGTGGCTTCAAGCGTGCCATCATCGTGGGCGGAGGCGGCGCGGTGCGCACCTACACCTCGGCCACCGGCCTCTGGACGAGCCCGGCCAACATCTCTCCGGACATCTTCTTCGGGGTGCGGGCCAAGAAGGACGGCCTCGGCACTGCCGTCGCCGTCGGAAGCGGGGGCGCCATCTACAAGTCCACCAACTACGGGTCGACGTGGACGGCCAAGCCGTCAGGCGTCGTCACCACGCTGCGGGACGTCGAGCATGTCCCGGGCACAACCATCTGGTACGCGACCGGGTACGCTGGCGTGGCGCTGAAGTCCGTCGACGACGGTGAGACGTGGAGCGCGCCGCTGGTGACGTCCACCGTTCAGAACCTCTACGGGGTTGTCTCGAACGGCCCCGGGTGGCCGGGCGACGTGTACCTCGTGGGCCAGAACGGCACCGACCTTTGGTCGTTCAACTACGGCGAATAGCCGCCTCGCGCTCCGAGGCGCTACCGGACTTCGGCCAGGGCCCGCCGCCGCAGACCACCATCAGCCCGATGACGCCGAGGCTGCCCGACACCTTCTCGGTGTCTTACTACTACGACTACACCGACGCCGACCCCGACGCCGGGCTCGACACGGACTCGGCCAAGTCCTTCGTCTTCGTGGCGGACGGAGGGCTGACCTTCGTCATCGACGTACCCCGACTCGAGTGGAACCCGCTCGACTACGACTGGGAACCCGGCCAGGACGCGTACTTCGTGTCGCGCGCGCCGGTACTGGGGGGGGCCGTCACTGCGCTGGCGGCTCAGGGGACCGCGGCCTACCTGGCGGACGACCATGGCGTGTGGCGCTACGTCTGGGACGCAGGCGTCGGGTCGAGCGAGCGCCTCGCCTTCCCGGGTTTCGGACCGGCCCAGCTCCGGAGCATTCGCGGCGACACGGCCACCGGGACGCCGCCGCTGGTGCTGGCCTTCGACGACACGCGCATGGCCTGGCTCGACCCGGTCTCTGACCGGGCCACCGGCGTGCTCCAGCTTCCGGGCGTGGGGGCCAGCGCCATCCTCTACGACGTCGCCGAGGCGCGGTACTACTCGAACGGCCCGCAGTACCTCTTCGCCTCGACGAGCGTGGGCCTCTACTTCGCCCGCCGCGACGCCACCGGCTTCCTGGGCGGGGCGAACCCGGCCGAGCCCACCTGGTTCGCGCTAGACCTGCCGCAGCTCCCGCACCTGGCGTGTGACGGTGGAAGCACCGGCCGACAAGCGATGCGGATATCCGCGAACGCGGTGAACACGCTGCGCATCGCCGCCGAGCTCGTCCCCGCCTCGGGCGGCGGCGGGGGCCCCGAAGTCCTCGTCGTCCAGACCAACGACACTCCGCCCGTGCTCGCCGAGTGCGGTGCCGCGGCATTCTCGCAGGTCGGGTCGATCGCGCCCGCCTGCGAGCCCGGAGGCCGGCTCGTCGACTTGAACGTCGGCTCGGCGTGGGCGTGGTCGGAGTGTCCGGCCGCGACCCGGTGCCGCTACACCGGAACCGATGGCGGCGAGACCGAGCGCTCGTACGAATTGAAGGAGTCCGGCGGCGGCTCGGCCTTGATTCCCTCGGTCGACTGGCCCTACGGGTCGCCGCTGGAAACCCGCGCCACTCCTTCCCTGGGGTCGAAGGAGCGGCTGAGGTACGCGGACGAGTTCGGCCGCTTCTGGTTCGGGTCCGAGGGCGGCGGCGAACGACGTCCGCTGGCGCGCCGACGAGGTGGTGCTCCCGCCCGGCGAGCCGACGGCCGTCTGGGCCGATGGACGGGCGGGCCGGGTCGGCTACCGGGACGGGCGCGTCTACTCGCTGCCCTCGCGGGTGCTCATCGCGCCGGCGCTGAAGCTTCCCGGCGCCCAGGGAGCGCAGTTCGGCAATGCCTGCGCCCGGGTCTACGCCTTGACGAACGACGCGCTCTACCGCCTCGAGAACGGGGGCGACGGAGGCGTGGGCGCCTGGGCGAAGGTGGCGCTCGACTTGGCGGCCCCGGGCGCCCGGGAGACCGGCATGGACGGAGCCCTCCTCTACCCGACCGAGCGCGCGCTTTACTTCTTCAGCTCGAAGGGCGTCACCGTGAAGCTGGAAGGCGAAGGCTGCCGGTAGCTTCGCCCGCGACGTCAGTTGCAGGAATTCCGGGTGGTGGCCACCGACAGGAGCGCTCCCGCCTGCAGCGTGCAGGCGGGGTAGCCGTTCACCCTGAGGCGGCCCACGCCGGCGCCGCCGCCGCCTCCTCCTTCCGTGCCGTTCTCGGCCAGTCCGGCTCCCGCATCCCCCGTCGCCCCGCTGCCGCCGTGGCCTCCGGTCGCCGTCGTCCCGTCGCCTCCAGCCGCGGGAGTGGCCGAGGCCAGCGCGCCGTCTTCGCCGTCGAAGGCGATGATTCCAACACCCGCCCCTTCTCCACCGCCACCGCCGTTGGCGGTGATGGTTGCGGAAGACTGGACGACGACGCTCGTTCCTTCGAGGAGAATCGCGCCGCCGCTGCCCCCACCTCCGGCGCCGGTGTAGTCGTTGTTGCCGTGGCCGCCGCCCGCCCCGCTCGCTGACAGCGCGCCGGCGATGGTGACCGAGCCCTAGGCGGAGACTTGGAATGCGCCGCCTCCGGAACCACCGGGGCCGACCTTCAGCCCGGCCTGCGAACCTCCACCTTCTCCTCCCGGACAACCGCCCACCAGAGGCGTGAGCCCGGCGTTGG
>JAHFDQ010000091.1 GCA_023248915.1 Archangiaceae bacterium
AGGGACGAGCCCATCGGAGCCGTGGTGATTGGCGACACACGGCCAGGCCGCCTGTGGAGTGACGCCGAGGTCGAGCGTGCCACGCTCATCTCCCGCCAGATGGCCGTGGCGATGGATAACGCCCGGCTCTTCGACGACCTGAAGCGTAGCTACGACGAGCTGGCCCGCACCCAGCAGGCGCTGGTCAAGCGCGAGCGGCTGGCGGCGCTCGGAGAGCTGGCCGCCATCGTGGCGCACGAGGTGCGCAACCCGCTCGGCGTCATCTTCAATTCCGTGACGGCGCTCAACCGGGCGGTTCCTCTGGAGGGCGAAGCGGCGGTGCTCTTGCGCATGGTGGGCGAAGAGGCCGACCGGCTGAACCGAATCGTCGGAGGGCTGCTCGACTTCGCCCGGCCCAACGAGCCGTCGCTCGAGCCCGAGCCGGTCGACGCGCTGGTCGCCGGCGCAGTCGAGGCGGCCTCGGCCAGCGGGGGGGGCCGGTCGCGGGTCGAGGTACACCTCGAGCCGGCGGTACGGCGCGTCTGGGTCGACCGGCGCATGCTGCACCAGGCGCTGGTCAACCTGGTCGAGAACGCCGTCCAGGCCGCGCCCGACGCGAACGTGGTGGTCCGGACGAGCGCCACGACGCGCCAGGGCAAGGCGATGCTGCGCATCGACGTCTGCGACTCGGGGCCCGGCGTTCCGGCCGAGCTCGCCGACCGCATCTTCCAGCCCTTCTTCACCACCAAGGCCACCGGCACCGGCCTCGGGCTGGCCGTGGTCATGCGCGTGGTCGAGGCGCACCACGGAGAGGTGTCGGTCGGCGCGACGCCCGGCGGCGGAGCCACCTTCACCGTTCTGCTGCCCGCGGACTCCCAGTCGCAGGAGCGGGGGGCGACCCCGTGAAGCGCACGCTGCCGGCCGTCCTCTTGCTGGCCCTCGCGGGTGAAGCCCGAGCGTTGGATTTCGCGCTCAACGCAGGCGCCATCGAGGTGCTCACCGTGCCTCCGGCGCGGCACCTGGCGGTCTACCCGTCAGTAGGAGTTTCGGCGGTGAAGGCCTTCGAGCGGGTCACGCTGATTCCCGGCCTGGCCGCCGAGTGGGCGCCCGAGACCGGCGCCTGGGGCCTGGTCGGGAGCCTGGTCGCGGACTTCTCGGTGAACGAGCGCCTGGGGCTCGACCTTGACGTGACGGTGCTGCACGACCAGGCCGGCGCCGCCTTCGGCCAGGCGGCGTTCTTCGCAGGAGCCGGCGGCGGCGGCTCGCTGTTCTTCGGCAAGTGGACCGCCTCGGTGTTCGTCAACCTCTTCCATGGGCTCAACGTGGAAGGCTGGTCGCTGGTGCCGGGGCTGAACGTCGCCTACGCGCTGTAGTGGTGGTTACTTCGGCGCCTTCTGGATGCGGCCGATGCGGTCGGACCAGTAGACCGAAGTTCCGTCGACGGCGAGGGACAGCGCGCGGTCCACCTTGTCGACCACCGGGCTCACCGGCCCGCCGGCCTTCGCCACCCTGAGGATGGCATCCCCGGTCGTCCAGTAGATGGAATCGCCGTCGAGCCGGATGTCCACCGGCGGGTCCTGCCCCGCGACCACCTGGGTGGCCTTCCCGCCGCCCTTCGGCATGCGGTCGATTTCCATCTTCTTCTCGGCGCCGAACGTCCAGTACAGGCTGGCGTCGTCCACCAGGAAGTAGTGGAGCGTCGCCCGTTCCTCGGACAGCACCACCTTCGAGGCGCCGCCCTTCTTCGGCGCCCGGGCCACCTTGCCGGCCATCACCGAGTAGACGTAGGCGTAGCCGTCGTCGAGCTGCAGCCCGCCCGGAGTCGCCAGCTTGGACGAGACGGCCCGGGGCTTGCCCCCCGACTTGGGCTGGGCCCAGATGTCTTCCTTGCCGGTCCAGTAGACGTTGGCGCCGTCGAGCATCACGGTGGACAGGCCTTCCTGCTCGGTCGCGACGGCCACCGCCTCGCCGCCGCCCTTCGGGGCCTTCATCAGCTGGTACGACTCGGGCACCGTCCAGTAGACGTTCTCGGCGTCGGTGGCGATGGAGTAGATGCCCTTGCCCGAGGCGAGCTGCACCGGGGTGCCGCCGCCCTTCTTCATGCAGAAGACGCCCGGCACCCCTTCGGCGCGACGGCCCTCGTTAATCCAACAAAGGTGCGTGTCGTCGACGTGAAGGTCGAGCGGTACGTTCTGGCCCGAAGCCAGGAGCGTGGCCCCCGCCGTGGCCGGCGGCGCCTCGGCCCCCGCGTCCAGCTTGTGCACCTTGGACGCGATGATGGCTTCCTCGGTGGCCGACTTGCGGCTGCACCCCGCGACGGCGAGCAACCCGACCAGCCAGGCGACCGTCCTCATTCAATTCCTCCCCGAGCCCGAAGCGACGTTCAGCCCGAGCGGAGAGGGCCGACACTGAGCCCAGCTCCGTTCAGCCCGAGCGAAGTCGAGGGCCGACTTTCCGCTGCGGGCACTTAGCACAGGCCGAGCGCCGGCGGCCTTTCCCTCGCTCGACGGCGACGGGCCCGGGTGCTTTGTTGCGCGCGATGACTTCCCTTGCGAGCGCCGCCGCCCTCTGTATCGGATTCTCCTTCGGAGCCACTCCGCCTGATGCGGGGCCGGGGGCCGCAGCGCGCGTCGCCGCGCCCACGGCGCGGGACTTCATCGATGACGCGCGGCTGCTCTACCGGGTAGCGGCGTGCACCGGCGACGACGCGCTGCCGGCCGGCCTCGACGGGCCGACGGTCGAGGCCTACTGCAAGGTCCAGCGCGAGCGCATCGACCGGTACCGGAAGCACTGGGGAGACGAGGCCGAGAAGTTCCTCGCCACGCTGCGACCGAAGGGGCTGCCGACGACAGTGGTCTACCCCTTCGGCGGCGGCGACCTGCTCTCGGCGCTCACCACCTACCCCGACGCCACCGAGATAACGACGCTGTCGCTCGAGCTCGCCGGCGACCCGCGGCGCCTCCGGGGACTCTCCGACGCGAAGAAGCTGGCTGTGAACCTGGCCAACCTGCTCGAGGCCACCAAGAGCACCCTGGTGTCCAACGACGGCAAGAGCATCAACCTGTCGAAGATTCAGAAAGGCGACCTGCCCGGCCAGCTCGCCTTTCACCTCATCGGGCTGGCGGCGCACGGCCTGGTGCCGGTCTCGGTCCGGTATTTTCGCCTCGAGCCGGACGGCGCGGTGCACTACCTCACCGACGCCGACATCGCCCAGCTCGAGCCCAAGAAGGCCGCCCGGCTGAAAGAGACCTGGACCTCGCCCGACTTCTCCGAGGCCTTCTCGAACGTTGAGGTTCAGTTCGTTCCGAAAGACGCTCCGCCCGGGACTCCGCCCCGCGTACACCGCCACCTGGGCGCCAATCTCGCCGACGACGCGCTCACCAAGCACCCCGAGCTCTTGAAGCACCTCGAGGCCAAGGGCCGCGTCTCGGCGATGACCAAGGCGGCCAGCTACCTGCTCTGGCGCGACGACTTCACCGCCATGCGCAGCTACCTGCTCGAGCACATGGACTTGATGTTCTCGGACTCGACCGGCGTGCCGCCCGAGTTCGCCAAGAAAGCCGGCTTCGTGCAGGAAACATTTGGGGCATTCGAGAAATCCTTCCTCCCCGCCCAGCGCACGTACAACGAGGAATTGGCGAAGCTCTTTTCGTCTCAGCCGCAGAGGAAGCTGCCCTTCCGGTACGGCTACCCGGACGGGAGCCCTTCGCTCCACTCGCACCTCATCGTCACCCGGCGCGCGCCAGCGCCCCCGGCCGAGTAAAGCCGGCTTTCAATCGGCGGTTGCGCATGAGGCGCATGCGCACCGGCGCGGCTTCGGTCACCCGCCTTCGCGGAATTCGAGAATGCGCGTCGGCCCGGCGCGTTGGCGGGGCGCCAGAGCGGGCATGCCCGTTGCTCAAATCGTCGGCACCCCAGTGGGGCCGCCGCGGAGCTGCTCGTGTCCACCCATCGCCTCGCCCTCGTCCTCGCATCCCTCGGCCTCGCCCTGGCCGCTTGCGGCCGCGACTCCACGGTGCTCGTCGGCTCGAGCGAGCCGCAGCCGACGCTGCCCGGCGCCGCGGACGCCCCGCCGGCGAACCAGGGGCCGGCGACGGGCGGGTCCGGGGGAAGCGGGACGACGGGCGCCTGCGCCACGGACTGCGACTGCGGCCCCGGCACTGCCTGCGTCGCCGGCTCGGGCGGAGAGCTGACGTCGAGCGCGTGCGTGCCGGGCGCCAACACCTGCCCGCGGCCGTGCGTGCCGGACTGCGGCGCCTCGGCGACCTGCGTGGGCGGCCAGTGCGTCGCCCTGAAATGCCCGGACCAGCTCGCCTGCAACCCGGGCCAGTTCTGCGACGTCAACGGGAGCTGCCAGGCGCTGCCGCCGCGCATCAGCGTCGCCGGCACCTGGAAGACGACGTACCGGATGGACATCTCGGAGTTCGCCCGGCAGTCGAGCGAGCTCTTGGCGTTCCTGGACCTGCTGCAGGCGATTCTCGGCGGCCAGGGAAGCTGCGCCAGCCAGTCCACGCCCGAGGGGCAGTTGCTCTGCGTCTTCATGTCGTCGGCGATGCAGGGGTTCCAGGCTCCGCCCTGGCTGTCGCAGCTCATCTCGGTGCTGTCCGACCTGTTCCGCTTCGGCAACCACCCGGTCACCGCCGCGGGGTTAATGGTGGTGCAGGACCACTACGACACGGTGAGCGCGACCGAGTCGTGGACGTCGCTGAAGATGCAGTACCAGGGCCAGGTGCTCGACCTGATGACTTCGCCGGTGCTCGGGAGCGCCGGCAACGTCACGGTGACGGTGAACCCCTTCGGCGGCACCCGCGACGCCCTGAGCGTCTACTTCGGCCCCCGCGACGTGGACCTCGACGTGAACAAGCTCATCCTCGCCCTGCTCGACGTCGCCATCAGCGCCGCCACCAACGGCCAGGCCACCGACGTCGAGGGGCTGCTCGACCTGTTGCTGTGCGACAATGTGCCGTTTGGCAGCTCGAGCTACCTCTTGTGCCTGACGGCGGCCAATTCGCTCGCCGGCAACCTGGAGCTTGGTTCGGGCCTCGGCGGCTTTCACTTCGACCGGCAGGACGCGCCCATCTTCGACGACGACGGCGACGGGGTGGCCGACCACCTGGCGAGGCCCTCCACCCAGGGGCTCTTGAAGGGCGACCTGTCGAACGGGCTGGTGTCGGGCGACCTGGGTCCGGCGCCGGGCACGGGTTGGTACGGCGAGCGATGAGGATGCACGGGCAGGGCCGTTCGGCCCGAGCCCTTCGGCAGAAACGGCTAGCGCCGCGCGCGGGCTTGCGAGGTAACTTTCGGCGCGGGCTTCCGGCAACCGGAGTCGAGCACCGACTTCGTGAACCAGGCCTCTTCGGCTACCCGGTGCTCGGCGAACCGCTTCTTGAGGCCCGTCAGACCGGCCGACATCTCGGCCCAGGCCTTCGGGTCGGGCTTCGCTCCCGCCCTCGCGACGAGCTCGGCGAGCCCCCTCACCGCCTCGCCCAGCTCGTCGCGTTCTTGCTTGCCTTCATGCGGCGTCGGTTCGGGTGCGCCCGTCACGCACCCGGCGCCGTGCGCGGGCTCGGCTTCGGACCGGCACGGCTCGTAGTTGGGACAGCGCACGCAGTTCTCTTCGTGCAGGTGTGCCGGGAGGCGCTCGGAGAGTTCGGCCACCGCGCGGCACGCCGCCAGCCAGGCCGGCGCCGTCGGTTCGCGCGACGCCGCCCGTCCCAGCCAGGCCGAGGCCGCGTCGAGCCGGTCGCCCAGGACGCGGTGCTCGTTGCGCAGCTTTTGTATCGTCGCGAGGGCGAGCTCCATCGGCAACCGGGTGCATACCCCGCCCTAGGGAAGAACCGCCAGCCCCTCGAGCTCGACCATCGCCCCCTCCTCGACCAGCCCGGCGATGACGAGCCCGCTCATGCACGGGTAGTGGCGGCCCATCAGCTTCTTCCACACCTTGCCGAGCGCCTCTCCCTGCGACAGGTACGCCTGCTTGTCGGTGAGGTAGATGCGCAGTTGAACCAGGTGCTCGGGCTTGCCCCCGGCGGCCTCGACCACGGTGAGCACGTTCTTCAAGGCCTGCTCGAACTGCGGCACCAGGCCTCCGGGGACGAGCTTCTCGTGCTCGTCCCAGCCGACCTGCCCGGCGAGCACCAACATCCGCCCGGGGCCGGGCAACACGCCGTTGCTGTACCCCTTCGGCCGCGGCCAACCCTTGGGCTGAATCCATTCCATGTCAGGTTCCCTTCAGCGCCCGCAACGTCGCGACCAGCGCCTCGTTCTCGCGCTCGGTGCCCACCGTGAAGCGCACTCCGCCCGGAAGGCCGAAGGCGGCGAGGGGGCGCACGATGAGGCCGCGCTCGAGCAGGCTGCGGCAGAGGGTGCCCACCGCGTCCTCGCTGCCCAGGTCGGCCATCACGAAGTTCGCGTGGCTCTTCACCGGGCGGTAGCCGAGCGCCGCCAACTCCCGGAAGAGGTACGCGCGGCCCAGCTTGGTGAGCCGGAGCGTCCGCTCGAGGTGCGCGGTGTCGCCCAGGGCCGCCCGGCCTCCCTCGATGGCAAGGCGATTCACCGCAAACGGCCGCCTGACCTTCTGCAGGTAGGTGACGACTTCGGGCATCGACACCCCGTAGCCCAGCCGCATGCCGGCCAGGCCGTAGGCCTTCGAAAAGCTGCGAAGAACGAGGGTGAGGGGGCGCCGCCGAAGCACTTCGAGCGTGTCGGGCAGGTCGTCTTCCGGGTCGCAGTAGTCGGCGTAGGCGTCGTCGAGCACCACCAGCACCGTGTCCGGAATCGAGGCGAGGAAGTCGGCCAGCTCTCCCTTGGTGAACACCGTGCCCGTGGGGTTGTTCGGGTTCGGGAGAAATATTAGCCGGGTCTCGGGCCGCACCGCCGCGGCGATGCCCGGCAGGTCGATGGCGTCGCCGCGGAGCGGCACCTCGGTGAAGGGCACCGAGTTGGACATGAGGAACAGCCGGTAGGCGACGAACGAGCCCGAGCTCACCACCGCGTGGTCGGCCGGGGTGGTGAAGGTGCGCACGGCGAGCTCGATCAGGTCGGTGCCGCCCGCGCCCAGGACTACCTGGCCCGGCTCGACCCCGTGGCGCGTGGCCAGTTCAGTGCGCAGGGCCAGCGCGCCGTCGTCCGGGTAGCGCGCCACCGTCGTCAGCGCCTTCGCCATCGCCTCGACTGCCTTCGGGGACGGTCCGAAGGGGTTCTCGTTCGAGGCCAGCTTGATGACCTCGGCCACCCCGAAGTCGCGGCTCACCTCTTCGATGGACCGCCCGGGCTGGTAGGCGGGCAGGCACTCGACCGCCGCCGACACCATGCGCTTGGCGGTCATGGGCGTCGCCCCAGAACCCTGGCGTGGGCGACAGGGCATGAATGGCGCGCGCTCACCGCCCCACCTCGGCCCGCCCCTGCGCTGCGCCGGCGGCCAAGAGCGAGCTCACCTCGGCCGCCGAGAGGCCGGCCTCGCGAAGCACCGCCTCGGTGTGCTGGCCCTGGCGCGGCGCGAAGGGTAGCTCGCGCCCGGCGGGCTCTTCGAAGGGCGTCGGCGGCAAGCGCACCTTGCGACCGTCGGGACTCGTGGTCCAGGTCAGGAGCGGCTTCAGCCAGGGCTCGTCCACCGCTCGAGCGACCGAGTGAATGGGGGCGCAGACGATGCCTGCCCCGCGCAGGTGGGCGAGGTTCTCGGCCGTGGTGCACCGGCGCGTGCAGTCTCCCAGCAGGCGGTGGACCTCGGCCCGATGCTCTTTCCGGCCCGGGTTCTCCAGGAAGCGCGGCTGCGCGAGCGCGGAGTAGGCCGGCACCGCGACCAGTTGCGCCCACTGGCGGTCCGAACCGATGGCCAGGTACACGAAGCCGTCGGACGTCGAGTAGGCGTTCGACGGGACGAAGTGGCGGTGCTCCGAGCCCGAGCGGCTCAGCTCTTCCGGGCGGGCCCCGGCGTCGAGCATCGGCACCACGGTGAGCAGCCAAGAGGCCGCCGCGCGCGCCATCGAGACGTCGATGCGCTTTCCCTGCCCGGTCTCGGCGCGCTCGACCAGGGCCGCCATCACCTGGGTGAGTAGTTCGTCCCCGGCCTTCAGGTCGATGAGGGGCAGCCCGCACAGCATCGGCGGCCCGTCGGCAGGCCCGGTCAGGTCCATGAAGCCGAGCAGCGCTTGGAGCGCGGGATCATACCCAGGCACGTCGGGGTGCTTCGGCCCCATCGCCGAAATGCCGGCCCAGATGAGCGAGGGGCGGAACGTCCTCAGCGTCTCGAAGTCGATGCCGAGCTTCGGGTAGCGGCCTGGCAGGGTGTTGCAGCAGAAGAGGTCGACATCGAGGGAACGGACGATGCGGTGCAGCGCTTCCCGGCCTCGCGCGTCGGTCAGGTCGAGGGTGATGGCTTCCTTGCCCGCGTTCGGGCCGACGAAGTAGGCGCAGCGGTCGGCCCCTCCGAGCTCGGCGCCGATGCGGCGGTTGGGGTCGCCCGTGGGAGCCTCGACCCGGATGACGCGCCAGCCGAGCTGCACCATGCGCAAGGTCGCGTAGGGAAGCGAAAGCGCCTGCTCGAGCGAGAGAACGGTGAGGCGCTTCATGGCGAGAGTCCCGGAGGCCGGCCCTCCATCTAGCACAGGGCGAGAGGGGTGGCGCGGGCGAGCGGGTTGAAAGACGCAGGAGGTCGAACCCGGAGAGGGCGGATCAGCGGCCCCAGGCCCGGGCCCACGCATGGAAGCGCCAGCCGCCCTCAGGCCAGCGGGTCGCGCACCACTCCGGCGGCGATGAGGCCGTTCAGCACCCGCTCGGGCGTCAGGGGCAGCTCGGTGAACCGCACTCCCGTGGCGTGGTGCACGGCGTTCGCCACCGCCGCCGCCACGCAGATGGCCGGCGCCTCGCCGACCCCTTTCGCGCCGAAGGGGCCGCTCGGGTCCTCGGTCTCGATGGCCTTGAAGTGAATGGGCGGCACCTCGGGCGCGGTGAGCAAGTGGTAGTCGCGGAACGAGGGGTTCAGCACCTTGCCCTCGCGGATTTTGAGCTCCTCGGTGAGCGAGTACCCCAGCCCCATCACCACCCCGCCCTCAATCTGCCCTTCCAGCGACATCGCGTTCAACACCTTGCCGACGTCGTGGGCCGCCGACACGGCGAGCACCCGCACCTGCCCGGTGTCGAGCTCGACTTCGACCTCGACGGCGTGGGTGCCGAAGGCGTAGGTGGGCGAGACGTTGCCGAAGAACCCGGCGTCCTGCTTCACGCTTGCCGGCTCGAAGTACGAGTGGGTGACGAGCAGCTCGCCCTTCCCGGTGAAGTGCAGCGTGCGCACCAGCTTGTCGAGCGCGTCGACCTTCTCTGCCCCCCGCATGATGAACCCGCCGGACAGGCTGAGCTCGCCCTTCGGCAACTCGTACAGGTCGGCGGCGGCGGTGAGCAGCTTGGCCTTGGCCTCGTTCGCGGCGAGAAGCGCCGAGTTTCCCGCGACGTAGCTGGTGCGCGAGGCGTGCACCCCGACGTCCCAGGGCTTCACATCGGTGTCGCTGTTGATGACCTTCACCCGGTCCATCGCGACGCCGAGCACCTCGGCCACCATCTGGGCGAGCACCGTCTCCGAGCCCTGGCCGATGTCGGTCGAACCGGTGACGAGCGTTACCTTGCCGAAGTCGTCGATGGAGACCACCGAGCCGCAACCGTCCGAGCGGTAGATTTTCGCCCCGCCACCGACGTGCAGCATCGACGCCATGCCGACGCCCCGCCGCACGTTTCCCTTCAACGCCGGGGAGGCGCGCTTGGCCCGCCAGCCGGACATCTCGGCGGCGGACTCGAGGCAGTCCCTCAAGCCGCAGCTGACGAATTCGAGCCCCTGGCCGGTCTTCTCGCCGGTCTCCTGCGAGTTCATCAGGCGCAGCTCGAGCGGGTCTACGCCCACCTTCTCGGCGAGCAGGTCGAGCTGCGACTCGACCGCGAAGGTGGCCTGGAGATTTCCGTAGCCGCGAAACGAGCCGCTGTACGGGTTGTTGGTGTATGCGACCTTGGTGTGGAACCGGGCGTGCGGCACCCGGTACAACGACGAGAACGTCTGCATCATCACGAAGGGGGTCGTCGCCCCCCAGGACGTGTAGCCGCCGTTGTCGAGCCAGAGCTGGGCGTCGCGGAAGGTGAGCCGGCCCTTCCCGTCGCAGCCCGAGCGCAGCCGCACGCGCATCGGTTGGCGGGTGGGCGACGAGACGAACTCCTCGTGGCGCGAGAACACGATGCGCACCGGCCGCCGCGTCGCGCGCGCCAGGTGCACCGCGATGGGCTCGAAGGGGTAAATGTCCAGCTTCGAGCCGAACGCGCCGCCGATGGGCGGCTGGATGACGCGAATGTCCTCGGGGCTCATGCCCACGATGGCCGCCATGTCCCGCCGGTACAGGAACGGCACCTGGGTGAGGGAAGTCAGGGTCAGCCGGCCCTCGGAGTCGAAGGCCGCGAGAATGGCCGAGGTGCCCATGCAGCAGTGGGTCATGAACTGCAGCACGAACTCGCCCTCGACGACGTGCGCGCTGTCGGCCTCGCCCTGCGCCACGTCGCCGTGCGCGTAGTCGTAGGTGAAGGGCAGGTTGCCGGCCCGGCCGGCGTGAATCTCGGGGGCTCCGGGCTTCAACGCGTCTTCGACGGTGAAGACGGGCGGCAGGTCTTCGTACTCGACGCGGATGGCGCGGCAGGCCTCGGCGGCGGCGCTTTCCGTCTCGGCGGCGACCGCGGCTATTTCGTCGCGAATGCAGCGCACCCGGTCGCCCTTCAAGGGGGTGTTGTCCTTGCCGTGCCCGAACGGCACGTTGACGATGTCGCGGGCGGTCAAGACCGCGTGCACGCCGGACACCTCGAGCGCCTTGGACACGTCGACGGACACGATGCGCGCGTGCACCCGGTCGCTGCGCCGAATCACCCCGTGCAGCATGCCGGGCACTTCGAGGTCCGAGAGGTAGCGCGTCTCTCCGGTAGCCTTGCCCGGGCCGTCCAGCTTCGGAATTCGGGCGCCGATGAGGGTCATCGCTTCCCCGCGTCCTCTACCGCCTCGACGATGGCGACGTAGCCGGTGCAGCGGCAGAGGTTTCCCTCCAGCCCGCGGCGCACCTGCTCTCTGCTCGGGTGCGGGTGCTCGGCCAGCAGCGCCGTCGCCGCCACCAGCATGCCGGGAGTGCAGAAGCCGCACTGCACCGCGCCTTCCATCAGGAACGCCTTCTGCAGCGGCGCCAGGTCGGCCTTGTGCCTCAGCCCCTCGACGGTCACCAGTACGCGGCCGTCCACGTCCACCGCCGGCGTCAGGCAGCCCAGCACCGGCTCTCCGTCGAGCAGCACCGCGCAGGCCCCGCATTCGCCCTCACCGCAGGCGAGCTTCGACCCGGTGAGCGCGAAGCGTTCGCGCACCATCTCGAGCACCGCCATCGTCGGCGGCACGTGGGTGCGCACCGGGCGCCCGTTCAAGGTGAAGCGAATCTCAACTTCCGGTTGCATGGGAAACCCTCTGCGAGTCGAGCGCCGCGGTGAGGCTCCGGCGGACGAAGGCGGCGACCAGCCGGCGCCGGTACAGCGCCGTGGCCCGGACGTCGTCGATGGGGCGGACGACTTTCGCGGCGGCGAGGGCGGCTTCCTCGATGAGCGCCGGCGTCAGCTCGCGGCCGGCGAGCACCTGTTCGGCCGGGACAACCCGAAGCGGCACCGGAGCCACCGCGCCGCACGCGATGCGCGGCTCGACCACCCGGCCGTCTTCGATTCGGAGCGCCACCGCCACCGCGGCGACCGAAATCTCGAGCGCGGGCCGCGGCCCGGACTTCTCGAAGTGGTGGAAGGCGGTCGGCTTCGCCAGGGGCACGCGCACCGTGCGCACCAGTTCTCCTGCGCCGAGCGCCGTCTTGCCGGGGCCGAGCACCAGCTCGTCCACTCCGAGCGACCGCACCCCGCCGGCTCGCGAGACGAGCTCGACCCGCGCGTCGAGCGCGAGCAGCGCCAGCGTCAGGTCGGCCGCCGGAGAGGCGTTGACCAGGTTGCCGCCCACCGTCGCGCGCGAGCGCACCAGGGGCGACGCGAACCGGTCGGCGGCTTGCCACAAGAGCGCCGCGTGGCGGCGGACCTCGGCGTCGCGGAGCAGCCGCGCGACCGTCACCCCGGCTCCCACCTCGAGCGCGCCGCCCCAGACGCGCAACGCCTGGAGCTCGCTCACCCGCGCCACGTTCACCAGGCGGGGGAAGCGCTTCCCCGCGCGCAGGTGAACCATCAGGTCGGTGCCCCCCGCCAAGACCCGGGTGCCTTCGGGGGCGTCGGCGAGAGCGTCGAGAGCGCCCGCGAGGTTGTCCGGCCGGACGTAGCCTTGCTCGGTCATGAGCACCTCACGGGCTCGGCGTGGCCGGTGCCGCTCGACAACGCCGGGGCTGCGTGCGGCCTGCCGGCGACCTTTGCGAACGGGCCCGCGAGGCGGTCGGGCCGGAAGTGACCAGGCCCGCTCACGAGAACCTCACCGGCTCGGCGTATTCTCCGAAGACGGACTTCAGCGCTCCCACGGCTTCCCCGAGCGTCGCCTCTGCCTCGACGGCGGCGATGAGCGGCGGCACGGTGTTCTCGCCCGAGGCGGCGGCGACGCGCACCCGCTCGAGCGCCGCGGCGACCTTCGCGGCGTCGCGCCGGCGCTTCACCTCGCGAAGGCGCTCGCACTGGGCCCTGGCCTGCGCCCCATCGAAGGGGTGGAACGCCATCTCGGCCTCGTCGCCCTGTCCCTGGTAGCAGTTGACGCCGACCTTGCGCACCTTGCCGGACTCGAGGTCGCGCTGCCTCCGGTAGGCCTGGCGCGCCACCATCGCCTGGATGCGCCCCGACTTCACTCCGTCGACGATGCCGCCCTCGGCGTCTACCTCGGCCATCACCCGTCGGATTTCGGCCTCGAGCTGGTTGGTGAGCGTCTCGACGTAGTAGCTGCCCCCCAGCGGGTCGACCGTGTCGCACAGCCCCATCTCTTCGATGAGCACCTGCATGGTGCGCAGCGAGATGCGCGCCGCCCGCTCGGAAGGAATGGTGTATGCCTCGTCGTACGAGCACAGCGCCATCGTCTGCGTGCCCGACAGCGCGCTGATGAGCGCGTAGTACGCGCCGCGCACGATGTTGACCTCGGGCTGCTCGACGGTGAGGCCGCCGCCGCCGCCGCCGGCAATCATCCGCAGCCAGGACGATCGCGGGTCCTTCGCCTGGTAGCGTTCCTTCACCAGCTGCGCCCAGAGCCTGCGGCCGGCGCGGAACTTCGCCACCTGCTCGAACAGGTTGCCGTAGATGTCGAAGTTGAACGACAGGCGCGAGGCGAATTCATCGATGGCCAGCCCTCGGCCCACCGCGTGGTCCGCGTAGGCGCAGGCGATGGAGAACGCCAGCCCCATCTCCTGGGCGGGGTTCGCTCCTGATTCCCTGATGTGGTACCCGCAGACGCTGACCGGGCTGTACTGCGGCATCTGCCGGGCGCAGTACTCCACCGTGTCGCCGATGAGCTTGATGGACGGGTCGACCGGAAAAATCCAGGTGCCCCGGCCGATGAATTCCTTCAAAAGGTCGTTCTGCAGCGTGCCGCGCAGCTTGTCCAGGTCGAGCCCGCGCCGCTTGGCTATCGCCGCCATCATCGCGAGCAGTATCGGCGCCACCGAGTTGATGGTCAGCGACACCGTCACCTTCTCGAGGTCGATG
>JAHFDQ010000092.1 GCA_023248915.1 Archangiaceae bacterium
CCGGAGTTGAGGCCGGACCGCGTGGCGAGGAACGGGGGCAGGCCCGACAGCGCGGGGTTGACGAGCTGCTCGACGCGGCGCTCGCTGATCGAGGACAACTGGGTGAGGCTCATCGCCACCACGTCGAGGCACAGCGAGACGGGCTGGCCGTGGAAGTTGCCGCCCGAGACGATCTGCTCGGTGTCGGTGAACACGAGCGGGTTGTCGGTGGCGCTGTTCACCTCGACCGAGAGGATTCGCCGGGCGAACGCCAGCCCCTCGCGCGCCGCGCCGTGCACCTGCGGCATGCAGCGAAGAGAGTAGGGGTCTTGCACCTTGCCGCAGTTCACGTGCGTCTCGACCAGCTCGGAACCGGCGAGCACCTGGCGCAGGTGGGCGGCGGCCTCGATCTGTCCCGGGTGGGGCCGCACCTGGTGAATTTCGGGCCCGAAGGGCTTGTGGCTGCCCAACAATCCCTCCAGCGTCATCGCCCCGGCGACGTCGGCGAGCTCGGCCAGCGCTTCGGCGCGCAACAGCGCCAGCGCACCAACCGCGCACATCGCCTGGGTGCCGTTGACGAGGGCCAGCCCTTCCTTGGCCTCGAGCACCGTCGGCTTCAGTCCTGCCCGGGCCAATGCCTCCCTGCTCGAAAGACGTTGGCCCTGGAAGAACGCCTCACCCTCGCCGATGAAGGTGAGCGCCAGGTGCGCGAGCGGCGCCAGGTCGCCCGAGGCGCCCACGCTGCCGCGCTCGGGCACCACCGGCACAACGCCTCGGTTCAGCATGTCGAGGGCGAGCTGAATCGTCTCGACCCGAATGCCCGAGTACCCCTTGGCGAGGACGTTGCAACGAAGGAGCAACAGCGCGCGGGCCTCGGGCAGGGGCAGCGGCGCGCCCACGCCGGCGGCATGCGAGAGGATGAGGTTGCGCTGCAACTGCCGCAGATCCTTCTTGTCGATGCGCACCTCGGCCAGGGTGCCGAAGCCGGTGTTGATGCCGTAGGACGGCGCCTCGCCCGCGGCCACCTTCTCGACCAGCGCGCGCGACGAACGCACTCGGGCGGCGGCCTCGGGAGCCAACTCGACCAGGACCTCGGCGGCGCCGACCTGGCGTATCTCCTCCAGTCGAAGCGTCTCTCCGTCGATGAGGAGTCGGGGTTGGGCCATGCCCGGAAACCTACTTGCCGAACTGGCTTTTGACACGCACGAAGCCGTCCTATGGTGCCCAGGCGCTTCCCGGCACTCCCGTGGCCCTCATCGTCCAGAAATACGGCGGCACCTCGGTCGGAGACGTCGAGCGCATCAAGAACGTGGCCCGGCGCTGCCTCGAGACTCAGCGGCGCGGAAACGACGTGGTCGTCGTCGTGTCGGCCATGTCGGGGGAAACCAACCGGCTGTTGAAGCTGGTGGCTCAGATCTCCAATCACCCGAACGAGCGCGAGCAGGACGTGGTGGTGGCCACTGGCGAGCAGGTCTCGATCGGCCTGGTGGCGCTGGCGATACAGGCCCAGAAAGGCAAGGCCGAGAGCTTCCTCGGCAGCCAGTGCCGCATCGTCACCGACAGCACTTTCTCGAAGGCGCGGATCAAGAGCATCGACGCCGAGCGCATCTTCGCCGCCCTGAAGAAGAAGCACCTGGCGGTCATCGCCGGCTTCCAGGGAGTGGACGAGGAAGGCAACGTCACTACCCTTGGCCGCGGCGGGTCGGACACGACGGCGGTGGCGATCGCCGCGGCCATCAAGGCCGACGCCTGCGAGATCTACACCGACGTGGACGGCGTCTACACCACCGACCCGAACGTCTGCCCGGCGGCGCGGAAGCTCGACAAGATCAGCTACGAGGAAATGCTCGAACTCGCCAGCCTGGGCGCCAAGGTGCTGCAGATTCGGTCGGTGGAGTTCGCGATGAAGTACCGGGTACCCCTGTGGGTGAAGTCGTCTTTCACGGACGACCCGGGCACGCTCGTCTGCCAGGAGGACAGCTCGATGGAAGACCTCGTCGTCAGCGGCATCGCCTTCGACAAGAACGAGGCGAAGATCGCGATTCGCGCGGTGCCCGACGTGCCGGGCGTCGCGGCGCGCATCTTCGGGGCGCTCGACGAGAAGGCGGTGGTGGTCGACCTGATCGTGCAGAACGTCTCGAAGGACGGGAAGACGGACGTCACCTTCACCGTCGGCAAGGCCGACATCGCCAAGGCCCGCGAGATCGTCAAGAAGGTCGCCAAGGCGATCGGCGCCAAGGGCGTCGAGCTCGACGATCAGATCGCCAAGGTGTCGATCGTCGGCGTGGGCATGCGCAACCACTCGGGCGTCGCCGCCAAGATGTTCCAGGTGCTCGCCAAGGAAGGCATCAACGTGCAGATGATCTCGACCTCGGAGATCAAGGTCTCGTGCGTGATCCACTCGAAGTACGCCGAGCTGGCGGTTCGGGCGCTCCACTCGGCGTTCGGGCTCGACCAGGCCGTCGCCGGGTAGGCCGGTGAGCGTCCTGCCGCTGTCGCGCACGGGCTGGCTGGCGGTGCTCGCCGGAATGGCGCTGGTCACCGGGTTGGCGGTGCGGCTGGGTTGGCCGAGCACCCGGCCCGCCCTCGACTGTGCCCCGGCCGACGTTCGCTTCGAAGGCGGCGTCGCGACCTGCCGGCCCGGAGCGCCCCAGGCGAAGGCCCCCGCGGGGGCGGCGCTGACGGTGGGCGTGAAGCTCGACCTGAACCGGGCGACAGCCGATGAGCTCGGGGTGATTCCGGGCATCGGGCCGGCGCTGGCCCTGGCTATCGTCAAGGCGCGCGACGCGCGGGGGCCGTTCAAGAGCTGGGACGACGTCGACGCCGTGCCAGGTGTCGGACCGGCGAAGCTCGAGGCGCTGATGGCGGCGTCGGAGTTCCGGTGAGCCGCCGTTTGGGTGGTATAAAGAGAGCCCCGTGCTGATCTCCTGCGCGAAGTGCTCGACGACGTACACCCTGGACTCGAAGCTGATTCCGCCCGGGGGAGCGCCAGTTCAGTGCACGCGCTGCAAGAACGTCTTCACCGCGATGCCCGAGGCGCCAGCCGCCGACCCGGTTGGGTCAGTCACGGTCCTGGTCGAATCGTCAGACCAGGTGGTGCTGGCGCCGACGCCTGGTCCGCCGCAGCCCAAACCGGCAGCCAGGTACGAACCGCCGCGGCCGACCTTCACCGGCCCTGGCGCTGGCGCAGCAGCGGCCCCGCGCAGCACCATGATGTTCGGCGTGGCTCCGAATGCCCCGCCCGCGCCAGCCCCGGCTCCGGCGCCGAAGGGCCCCCAAGTGCACGAGGGCCGGACGCAGCAGTTTGCCTACTCGGACCTTCAGGCACCTCCGTCGGTGGGGCAGCCCGCTGCCGCGCCGGCCGCGAATGCGAGCGGCCGCGGTGGAACGCAGCTCTTCCCGATGTCGGAGCTCATGGGGCAGGGCGAGGCTCAGACTCCGGCGGCCGGGTCCGAGTTGGAAACCACCGATGAGATCGACGCCTCGGTGGTGCCCGAACCCCTGACTCAGCGCCGCGGAGGTCACCAGGGAGTCACCGAGCGATTCGCCCTGGCCGACCTGCAGAAGCAGATGGCCGCGGAGGCTTCCTCGACGACGCAGGTGACCGCCCAGCCAGGGCCGCAAGGGACTCCGCCCGCCGCCGCGCCTCAGCCCCGGATGACGCAACTGTTCGGGCTCGAGGCCGCGGGCTCTGCCGAAGGGCCGGTCCGGGCCGCCGAACCGACGCTGGTCGGCCCGCCTCCGCAGTTTGCGCCCGGGGCCCCTGCCAGCGCGCCAGTAGAGCACCCGCCGGAGGCAGCGGCACCGCGCGCCGGCACGATGATCTTCGGGGCTCCACCCATGCAGGCCCCGGCGGCGCCGCCACGCGCCGCGACCCAGATGTTCGGCGCTCCGGGGCAATGGGGGCAG
The DNA here is from genome assembly GCA_023248915.1 of Archangiaceae bacterium. Classification (GTDB taxonomy): domain Bacteria; phylum Myxococcota; class Myxococcia; order Myxococcales; family Myxococcaceae; genus JAHFDQ01. The sequence continues at coordinate 3,889 of JAHFDQ010000092.1, forward strand.
TCGGTTCCGGCTGCGCCGACTCCCCAGCCGGCCGCGGCTCCGGCTAACCCCCGCGCGACTCAGATGTTCGGAATGCCCGCCATCACGGCGCCCGCGCAGCAAGCGCCTCCCACTGCGCCGAGCCCCCAGCCGTACGCGGCTCCGGCAAACCCCCGCGCGACTCAGATGTTCGGAATGCCGGCCATCACGACTCCCGCGCAGCAGCTACCTCCCACTGTGCCGAACCCTCAGCCGTACCCGGCTCCGGTGAACCCCCGCGCAACGCAGATGTTCGGAATGCCGGCCATCACGGCTCCCCGCAGCAGGCACCTGGCCAGATGTTCGGCGTTCCGGCACAGGGAGGGGCGGCCGCCCCAGCGGTGCCGAATCCTCAGCCGTACGCGGCTCCGGCAAACCCCCGCGCGACGCAGATGTTCGGAATGCCGGCCATCACGGTTCCCCCGCAGCAGGCACCGGGCCAGACGTTCGGCGCGGCGCCCCCCGTGCAGCCCTATGGGTCCGTGACCGCGGGTCCGCAGCCGGCGTACGGCGCACCCGCCGCCGGCGGCAGCCCCCAGATGTTCGGGGCGCCCGCGCAGCCGGCGCAACCCCAGGGCTACGGCACGCCGTCGCACCCCGGCAGCACCCAGATGTTCGGGACGCCGGCGGTCGGAATGCCGGCGCAGCCTGCGCAACCTCAGGGCTACGGCACGCCGGCTCACCCAGGCAGCACCCAGATGTTCGGGTCGCCCGCAGTCGCGGCGCAGCCTGCGCCGGCCCCCGGTCAGGCCCCGAGAGCGGCCACTCAGATGTTCGGAAACCCGTTCGGGGGCGCGCAGGCAAATCCACATCTGTACGATGCACCCGCCGACGCGACGCTCCCGGGGTTCGGCGGCCCTCCGATCGGTCAACCGGTTCAGCCGATTCAGGTCGTCACGCAACCACGCGGCAACGCCGGCTCGCGCCCGGTCACGCCCATGTTTGGCGCCCCGGCCCTGGCCCCGGGCGGTGCGAACGCGCATTTGGCTGCCACCGTTCTTGACGGGCCCCCCGATCCTGCCCAGACGTCCCCTCGGTCGACGATGATGTTCGGCATGCAGGCCGTGCAGGTGCCGGCAGCCGCACCCGGCTCGTCGACGATGCTCTTCGGAGGGCAGGCGGCTCAACTGCAAGTGCCCGCGCCCACGCCGGTGGCTCCTGCTCCGGCACCTGTCCCGGCCCCGGCGGCGAAGGCCGGGGTGTCCGACCTGGACGCCGACGATCCAGCGGCGGCTTTCCGGGCGCAGCACCAGCGGAGAAACCGGACCTTCGCGGTGGTCGCGCTCGTCGGAGCGCTCGGGCTCGCGGGGTTCGCCGCGTTCAAGACGATCGGCAAGCGGCGGCCACAGCTCTCGGCCGCGCTCGCCGGTGAGCGGGACGCGGCGCTCGCCCTGTTGCGACGCGACGATTCGGTCTCACTGAAGCAAGCCGGAGCCCAGCTCACTGCGCTGGCCGAGAAGAACCCCCCGCACTTCGAACTTCGCGCCGCCGAGGTGCTCGCGCTGTCACTGCAACTCGACGACGCGCGCCTCGAGCTTCACAAGCTGCAGAACGAAGCCGACGAGCTCAACAAGAAGATCAACCGGATGAAAGAGACCCGAACGCCCGGCGACTGGGAGAACCGGGTCAACGCGATGGTCGACCGGGTGGGAGGCATCAAGAAAGCCACCGATCCGCTCGTGGAAGACGCCGCCGCGCTCGACACCGAAGTGGGCAATGCCTTCCGCGCCATGACCGCGGCCGCCGTCGGCGAAGTCAGCCCCGCCCAGGAACTCGAGCTCGTCCGAGCCCAGGCCGTGTACTTCGGAGTTAAGGGCGGCGACCAAGCCATCCGGTTGTCCGACAAATACCAGGCGCTCGCGAAGGAAGCGGACGACGGCTGGGGGACTATCGCGCGGGCCGAGTTCGCCGCCAACTCCCGGGTGACGCCCGAGACGGTGGCCGCGTCGCGCACCGCGCTCGAAGCGCTTCGTGCCAAGGACTCGACCTTCCTCCGGGCCTACGCGCTCGCGGCGCGCCTGGCGCTCAACGCGAAGCAGAAGGAAGCCGCGACGACCGCGTTGGCCGCGCTCTTGACGCTGAACCCGAAGCACACCGTCGCGACCAAGCTGCTCGCCTGGTCCAAGCAGGACGTGGAACCGCTGCGGGCGTCGGCGCCCAGCCCCTAGGTTCCTCGAGGGCACGCGACTTGCTGTTCCCGGACCGGGCCGCCGCCCGCACCGGGAACACCACGTGATCTCCGCGACACTCTTCTGGCTCGCCGGGCTGCTGCTCGCGCACACCTATCTGCTCTACCCGCTGTTGCTCGTCGCAATCGACTCGACAGCGCAAATCCTGCGAGGAATCGGTTCGAGGCCCGCGCCCAAAGCTGCCGGCCCGTGGCCCTCTGTGTCCCTGGTGGTGGCGGCGTACAACGAGATCTCCTGCATCGACGCGAAGCTCGAGAACAGCCTTGCGCTCGACTACCCGGCGGACAGGTTCGAGGTGCTGGTCGGTTCGGACGGTTCGGACGACGGAACCGACGAGGCGGTGCAGGGGCGCGTGCGCGCGGGGGTACGGCTGTTGCGAGGAACCCGGGCAGGGAAGGCCTCGGTGCTCAACCGCTGCATCCCGGTCGCGGCCGGAGAGCTGGTGGTGCTGACCGACGCCAACACCACGTTGGACTCCGGAGCCATCAAGAAGCTGGCGCGGCACTTCGACGACCCGGACGTCGGCGCCGTCTGCGGGCGGCTGGTGCTCTACCACCCGGCCCGGAAGGCCTTCGAAGAGAGCACCTACTGGGCCTACGAGTCGTTCATCAAGCTGCTGGAAGGGCGCCGGGGAGCGCTGGTCGGGGCCAACGGGGGGCTCTACGCCATCCGTCGCGCGCTGTTCACTTCGTTGCCCCCGAGGACGATCGTCGACGACTTCGTGATACCCGCGCGGCTGCTGGCCCGCGGCTACAAGGTACTCTACGAGCCCGAGGCCGTCGCGTACGAAGAGACGACGGCCGACGCCGAGGGCGAGTTCCGCCGGCACACCCGCATCGCGGCGGGGAACTTCCAGAGCCTGGCCCTGGTGCCGGGGCTGCTCGGGCCAGGGGCCGGCTTCGCCGCGTTCGCCTTCTGGTCGCACAAGCTGCTGCGGTGGGCTTCCCCCGCGCTGCTCGCCACGGCATTCGCAGCCAATCTCGCGCTGGTGGGCGTTCCTTTCTACAGAGTTACCCTCGGGGTTCAGGTCGTCTTCTACAGCCTGGCGCTGGCCGGGCGGGAACGCCTCTTCAAAGGTCGGCTCGACCGGGTAGCTTCGGCCGCCCACTACTTCGTGACGATGAACTGGGCCCTGGCCGTCGGCTTCTGGCGCTTCCTCAGGGACGCCCAGCCCGCCGCATGGGAACGCACGGTGCGCGCGCGGGGGTAGGCGTCAGCGGCTGGCGTAGCGCGGCTCGATCGGCAGCAGGGTGGCGTAGGCCACGAAGAGCTGGCCGGTGAGCACGTCCTTGTGGTTCGGCCCGGGCATCCGCAGGTAGTCGTTGAGGGCCTGGCCCGTCCCGGGGTCGACGTGCGCGTCCTTGTGGTCGAGGTTCATGCGGTACCGCACCACGCCCTGGTGCACCCGGTGGATGACGAGCACGGTTCCGTCTTCCTGAACCGACTCGACCAGCCCGATGTGGGTGAGCCCGTCATTGACGCGGCCGTCGCCGTTCAAGTCGTACGTCTCGCGGAAGAACACCAGGTCGCCCGCCACCGGCCGGCCGCCGTCGAAGACGCGCCCGTGTTCCGACGCGAAGCGAAACATGCCGGTGACGCCGTTGTCGCCGGGCCGCGTCGCGCGGGCCAAGTCCACGCCGACCTGCGCGTAGGCGCCCCGCACCAGCCCCGTGCAGTCATCGGAGTAGCGCCGGCCGCCGAGGACGACCGAGTGTTTACCGACCAGGCCGCGGGCCGCCTCGACTACCTTGTCGCGAGCGCCGTGCGGCAGCCGCGCCAGGGGTTGGGCCGGGGCCTCGGCCGCCTCGGGAATCTCGCGGGGCAGGGCAGGCGGCGCGACCGACCGGTACCGCGCCAGCGACATGCTCGAGTGGGCCCCAACCGGCATCCCAGTGGCGCACCCGGTGAGGGCGATCGCGGCCAAGGTAGGAATATGTAGGCGGACCATGCTCCATGGTCGCTCGAAGGGTTCGGCCGTCAAGATCCTGGCCCAGAAGCGCCCATGGTAGCTTCCCGCCGCTTTGAGCCGCCTTCTCGCAGTTCTCGCTCTGGTAGGGCTGTCGGCTGGCGGTTGCCGGTCGAGCGCGTACGGCGTTGCCGCCAAGGCCGACACGGCGACCGCGTACCGGGCCTTCCTGCGCGCGCACCCGAAGGACGACCTGGCCGAACCCGCCGAAGCGCGGCTGGCCGACCTCGAGTTCGCCGAAGCGTCGCGGCTGCACACGGTGCTCGCCTACAAGCGGTACCTCGACGAATTCCCCGACTCGGCGAAGACGTTCGCGGCCAAGGCGCTGCTCGAGGGGCTGCGCTTCAACGCCGCGCGTCAACGGGGGTCGCCGGAAGCGTACCGCCAGTTCCTCGAAGACCACCCCGACGGGGCCCACCGCGCCGAAGCCGAGCAGCTCCTAGACGGGGCCGAGCGCCAGGCGGCGACGACGTCCACCGACCTGGGGAAGCTGGCGCGGCTCGCGGCCGAACGCCCCGAAGCCCCGGGCCACGCCGAAGCGGAAACGCGCTTCGACGACCAAGCCTACAAGGTGGCTGCGGGGACGGGCGCGGGCAAGCTGTTCGCCTACCTGCGCGATTTCCCCGCGGGCGCGCACCGCGACGAGGCCAAGGCGAGGCTGCTCTCGCTCGAGCTCGACGGGCTGCTCTTCTCGGGGCAGCTCGAGGACGCCGAGGCGCTGGCCGCGCGGTCGCCGCTGGCCGCGTCGCTCGGAGATCTCGGCGCCCGGTTCGACCGCGCCAAGGCCGAGCGGGCAGCGCTCGCCACCCAGGCCACGGCCGCGCAGGCCGCCACCGTCGGAAACTACCTGCGCAGCCTCGACGATCTCGACAGGTCGCTCTCGGCGCCAGACCCGCTCGACCGGTGGCAGGCGGCGGAAGAGCTGGGCCAGCACGTCTCGGTGCGCGCGGTCGACCTGCTCCTCGGGGCGTTGCGCGCGTCGCACCACCCGCTGGTGCGCCAGAGGGCCTTCGAGAGCCTCGGGGCGGTGCTCTCGGTGCTGCCCCGGCGGGTCGCGGACTACGAGGTGGCGGCGCGCCTCGAGGCGCTGCGCCCGAACGCTTCCGACGCCGCGGTCTTCTTGCCGATGGCGGCGTTACTCGACCTGTCGGGCCAGCTCGACGCGGGCGCCACCGAGTACCAGAGGGCGTTCGACCCGGCGGAACCCGACCCGGTCGTCCTCAGGCGCTGGGCGCAGATTCGGCGCGAGCGCCGCCAATTCTTCTCGGCGGCGGTGGCGGCGCGCCAGTTGGCCCTGTGGGCGCTCGCCCAGGCCCGGCTCAACGAAACGCCCCCGGCGCCGGCGGCGCTGTCCGCCAGCCGCCAGTTGTGCGCCGCGGTGCAGGCGCCGCGCTTCGCGCTCGAGGTCATCGCCGAGGCGCGCACCCAGAAGACCGAGTTTCCGGAAGACCTCGAGGAATTCGAGGGGCGGGCGCGAGAGGCCGAACGCCTCTCGGTCGCGAGGTTGCGGGACGCCGAGCTGGTGTTACGGACCGACTCCCCGAACGCCCGCGGCTGCGAAGACCGCCGCCTGGCCGACCGCCTGGCCGACGCCGAGAAGAATCGCAGCGACGCGTTGAGCCGGCTACGCGCCAAGGTCCCCCGGGTGGCGCCGATGTTGCTCGAGCTCGCCGCGGCGCGCGACCCGTCGCCCCGCGTGCGCGCCGAAGCGGCCCGCCTGGTGGCCGTGGCCAAGCCGTAGCGCGCCCGAGCGAATACTTGTGCGCCGGCCCTGGGACGGCACAATGGACCGGCTCGCGTGCTGAACTGGATCTTCGTCTTCCTCATCGCCCTCTCGGTGCTCGCCGCCGCGTTCACCGGGAAGATGGAGGCCCTGACGCTGGGCTCGGTGAAGAACGCCGAGAGCGCCGTCACCATCGCCATCAAGCTGATCGCCCAGATGACGCTTTGGCTGGGGCTGATGGGCGTGGTGCGTGAAGCGGGGCTGTTGCGTTCGCTGGCGCGGTGGCTGAGGCCGGTGATGGTGCGGCTTTTCCCCGACGTCCCGGCCGACCACCCGGCGATGGGGGCGATGATCATGAACTTCGCCGCCAACATCCTGGGGTTAGGCAACGCGGCGACGCCGTTCGGCCTGAAGGCGATGAGCGAGCTGAACAAGCTCAACCGCTACCCCGGCGTGGCCAGCAACGCGATGGCGCTGTTCCTCGCCATCAACACCTCGGGGCTGGCCGTGCTGGCGCTCGGGGTGGTGGCGATTCGGGCGTCGCTGGGGTCGAAGGACCCGGGCGGCATCATCGTGCCGTCGCTGATCGCGCACGGCTGCAACACGGTGGTCACCATCATCCTGTGCAAGCTGGCCCAGAATCAGGCGATGTTCCGCCCCGAGAAATACCTCGACCAGGTGACGCCGGCGGCCGCGCCGGTGGCTGCTCCGGTCGACGAGGCCGCGCTGAAGAAGGCGGAAGCCGAGGCCGCGCCCCGGCCTCCGGCGAGCGGCTGGAGGCTCTTCGCCACCCTGGGCGTCACCGCGACGCTGCTCTTCGCGCTGGGGCTGTACGTGGCCGAGCACCGGGGCATGGGGGCCTTCCTAGACGTCATGGGGCCGGTCTTCTCGAACTGGCTCTTGCCGGTGCTGATGCTGGCGATCGTCGTCTTCGGAATGGGCCGCCAGGTGAAGGTGTACGAGACCTTCGTCGGCGCGGCGAAGGAAGGTTTCAACATCGGGGTGATGATCATCCCCTACCTGGTGGCCATCATCGTCGCGGTGGGTATGTTCCAGGACAGCGGGCTGATGGACCAGATGGTGAAGGCCCTCGCGCCGGTCACCTTGCCGCTGGGGTTTCCTCTCGAGTCGCTGCCGATGGCGCTCATGCGTCCGCTGTCGGGCAGCGGGGCGCAAGGGGTGCTGATTGCGACGCTGCAGCAGCACGGCCCGGACAGCTTCATCGGCTACCACGTGTCGGTGTTGAACGGGTCGATGGAGACCACCTTCTACGTGCTGGCGGTGTACTACGGCGCGGTGCAGGTGAAGACGATGCGGCACACGGTGCTCGCGTGCCTGCTCGCCGACGTCGGGGGCGTCACCGCGGCGACGGTGGCGACGCACCTGTTCTTCGGCAGGGCGCACTAAGAACTTCGAGAAACTGAGTCGACCTGCCGTTCACTTCGAGCGAAGCGAAAGGTCGCCCTCGACTCCGCTCGGGCTGAACGGAAGCGATGCCATTCACCGCAAGCGAAAGGTCGCCTGTCTCCGCTCCTGCTGAACGGAAGTGCCACGGGCCGCGGCGTGCTTCAGTCGCCGTGCAGCCGCTGCAACTGCCGGCGTGCGGGCTCGGCGTACCGGCCGTCCGGGTGGCGTTCGAGCACCTTCCGGAAATCGGCCGCTGCGTCGTCTGGGGCGTCCAGCTTGGCGTGGCAGAGGCCCTGGCCGAACAGCGCGCGGTCTTCGCTGCTCGGCGAAGCGCGCGAGACCGCCGCCGAAAAGTGGGGCAGAGCTTCCGAGCACCGGCCTTCCTCGGTGAGCAGCTCGGCCTCGAGCAGAAGCAGCTCGGCGCCGCGAGGTTCACGCTCGAGCCGTTCGGCGTCCATCGCCTCGATCTCGGCCAGCGCCTCCCGGCGGCGACCGAGCGCGACCAGGGCGTCCACCCGGGCCGCGCGCTCTTCCTCGCGAAGCGTGCCGGCCGGGAAGCGGCGCCGGTACTGCTCATAGAACTCGAGCGCCCCGGCGGGGTCACCTTGCGAGCGTAGCTTCCCTAGCGCGGCGCCCAGCAAGGCGGATTCCTCTCTCAGCGTCGAAGTGTCGGGCGGCGGCCGAACCGGTGGCGGGCGGACGATGCCGGCTGGGTGCAACACCCGGCGCACCGGGGCGGGCGGAGGCGCCGGAGCCGGTACACCGGTCAGGTCGAGACCTTCTACCACCGGAATCGAGGGCGCTTCCGGCGTGGTCGCCGCGGGCGGCGGACCGACCGGAGCCGTAACCGGAGCCACCCTGGGAGGAACCGGTCTCTCGTCGCGCGACGGAGGAGCAGCCGGCGTCAACACAAGTCGAACCACCGCGGCGAAAGCCAGCGGAGCGCCGACGAAGGCACCGGTGCCGAGCGCCCACTTCCAGGCGGGTGACAGGCGAGCTGGTTCCCGACGCAACCGTTCGGCGAGGCGCCCCTCGATGGCTTCGAGGCTGGCCGCAGAGAGCGGCGGCGGAGCGCCGAGCGCCGCCACCAGCCGGGCGGCTCGAGCTTCCGAGGGGTCAGCCCTTTCCGGGGCCTCGCTCCAGCGTTCGACAGGCCCAGGTCGAAGAGAGACCGGCATCATTCCGACTCCTTTCCGTACAGGGGGTCGAGCCTCCGGGCGAGCTCGGCGCGCGCCCGGTGCAGCCAGACCCAGACGGTCGCCACCTTCGCCCCCGTGACGGCGGCGACCTCGTCGCCCGACAGGCCGTCGATCTCGAAGAGGATCAGCACCGTGCGATACTTTTCCTTCATGCCGTCGAGTGCGCGGTACAGCTTCTCGGAGGCCTGCCGGGCGTCAGCGGATTCGAGCGGCGAAGGTTCCGCCGCGGCGACGTCGCCCGCCACCTCGGCCGCGGAACCCCCCAGCCAGCGCCGCCAACGTTCCTTTCGGCGCCGGTGGCGAATCACGTTCAGCGTGATGCGGTAGAGCCAGGTCGAGGGGCTCGAGTCGCCCCGAAACCCTGCCAGCTTCCGGTGCGCGGCGAGGAAGACTTCCTGCACGATGTCCTCCACGTCGGTGCCCGGACCGCCCATTCGAGCCGCCCACCGGCCGACGTCTCGCGCGTGCCGGCGATAGAGCACGAGCAGCGAGGCCGGCTCCCTCACGGTGGGTTCCGCCAACGGACTACCGTGGACGAGCGCCGGAGCCAACACGCACCTTCTTCAGCGACGCCGAGAGCCTGAAACTTTCATTCGGTGCTCCAGGCGACTCCAGCGGTCAAAAACATCTCGAATTGCGGCACTTTGGACATCTGGCTCGCGCCCGGCGAAGCGATGACCTCGGGCCGGGTCCAGAGCGAGGCCGAAGCCGCGAGCCAGAGGCCGGGGGGCGAGACGGCGCGGGCCTCGACCTCGAGCCCTGGGTCGAATGAAGTCCTCGAGGCGCCTGGCGTGGCCTCATCCCCCGCAACCGTCAGCAGCGCGACCGCCGCGCCGGCGTGCGCGTCGATCTTCCACGGGCCGGGCCGAAACCGCCGGTGCGGGCCCGCCTCCAGCGCGTACCGCTGCCAGGTGGCCTTGCCGGGTTCGAGCGAGACGTCGTGTGCTCCGAGCGCCGATAGACAGACGCGCCCCCCGAGGCCGCCCTCGGCCCGGGTGAGCGACCCCGACACCTGCGCTCCGAGGCCGAAGGTGGGAGCAAACGAGGCGACGGCCCCCACGGCCACTTCGAGCGTCACCGACGAGGACGCCGGTTCGGGGGTCTCGGGAAGCTGAGCCTCGGGGAGGAGAGGGGCCGGCCGCCCAGGTAGCGAAGCGGTGAGCCAGGTGGCGATCACCACCGCGCTCGCGGCGGCCAGGTCTGCGCAGCGGGTGCTGCCGCCGAGCACGCGCGT
>JAHFDQ010000458.1 GCA_023248915.1 Archangiaceae bacterium
AGCTGGGCCGGCCGGCCGCCTCAGCTGACTCCGTTTTGCGCGAGCCACCGGCTGAACGCGGGGGCGGGCATTGTCCCGCTCTGGCGGGCCGCCTCGCGGCCGTCGCGAAACACGATGAAGGTGGGAATGCCGCGAACGCCGAGGCGGGCCGAGGGCGCTGGGTGCTCGTCGGTGTTGACCTTCAACACCACGGCCCGGCCCTTCAACTGGGTGCCAATCTTCTCGAGCACGGGAGCCGCCGTCCGGCAGGGGCCGCACCACGGGGCCCAGAAGTCCACCACCACCGGCACCGGCGCTCCCGAGACGGCGCGCTCGAAGGCCTCGCCATCGACTTCCTGCGGCGCCCCCGTGGTGTCAAGGGTGGCCTTGCAGCGCCCGCACGTCGGCTGCCCGCTGGGCGGCTCGGGGGGGACGCGGTTGAAGGTTCCGCAGGAAGCGCAGCGATACATGGGGACTCCGGGCGTCCCCCATAGATAGCGCAGGGCGGCGCGTCGTCCAGGGGCACGAAGTGGACAGAGGCCTCGCGCTGACAGTGGGGGAGTCGCCGGGCTGACGCTCGGCTGGAAGCCAAGCGGGCTCGAACGCAGCCTCCCCCGCCCAGCTAATCCCCGAGCTTGAAGCCGACCCAGATGCCCAAGAGCCCGCCGACGACACTGCCGAGCAGCCCCGAAAACGAAATCATGTCGGCGCCCCACAGGACTGGAACGTAGCCTCCCGCCGTCGAGCCCACCGCGACGCCAATCCAGATGAGTGTCTTCTTGCTCAATCCAGGCCCCCATCAGCAGCGGTTTGCTCGGGCCGCCCGGGCGGCAATCCGCCGCAGACGCACGGCGAGGCCGAAGGCCAGCAAAGCCAGGCTCGCCGCATCCCTGCCCGAGCCGCAACCGCAGCCCAGCGGCGTCTGCACCGCCGGCGCCGCGTCCACCGTCACCATCAACTCCTGAGTGGTGGTGCCGGCCGGGTTGGTGGCGGCCAGGACGAGGCGCACTGCGCCGGCAGCGCTGGGCGTCCACACGACTTCCCCGGTGTCGGGGTTGATGGACGCGCCCGGCGGTTCTCCTACCCGCTCTCCGTGCTCCAGCTTGCCGAGGGCGAAGTGGAAGGGCCTCGAGCCGCGCAAGGACGGCCGGCCGTCTTCGTCGTACTGGTACGGCGCGCCCACCTTCGCCTGTCGACTTCCGACGGAGATGAAGCTGGGCGGGTAGGCGCCGTCGGCCGACTGCACCGCCACCTCGACCCTGTCCGTCGACGTCAGGCCGTCGTTGTCGGTGGCGGTGAATTCGACGACGAAGTCCCCCGGCAGCAGGAAGGTGTGCACGACTTCGGCCTCGGCGCTGGTGGTGCCGTCGTCGGGGAAGGCCCAGGCGCGCGCGACCACGTAGCCGTCGTAGTCGCGGGCGACTGAAACCAGCTTCACCTTCAACGGGGCAATGCCTTCGACGGGCTTGGCGAAGGCGCGGGCCTCCGGCGGCAACTTGTCGCCGTCCTTGACGAGGACGGTGGCCAGGGCCAGCGTGGACAAGAGGCTGTTGGAAACGCGCAACCGCACCGGGTAGAGGCCCGGCTTCAGGTAGACGTGGCTGGGGGCGGGCTGCGGCGAGAAGTCCCCGTCCCCGAATTCCCAGTAGTAGGACAACGCCTGCCCTTGCGGGTCCGTGCAGTCGCAGTGCATGGCCGCTTCCACCTGGCCCGGGGCCACCACCCGGGTGTCGTCGACGAGAATGCGCGCACTGGGCGGAAGCGTTCCGCCGCTGCCCACCGACACCTGGACGCCCGAGATGGCGCTCGTGCCCAGGTCGTCCACCACCGACAGCGTCGGCACGTAGCCTCCGGGCGAGGTGTACCGGTGCGTCGTGCTGGCCACGTACTCGGGAGGGGTGCCGTCCCCCGGCTGCCACTCGTAGAGAATGAGCGAGTGGCCCGCGCTGGCGCTGGAAGAGGCACCGTCGAGCGCCACCTGCAGCGGGGCGTCGCCGCTGGTGGGACTGGCCTTCGCCACCGACAGGGGCGGGTTGGCCGGCACGTCCGCGACGGTCACCTGGAAGGTGTACACCGGGCCCAAGAGTGGCGCGGTGCCGGCGCGCAGCTTCACCGTGAAGGTACCTACCGACTGCGGAATCCACGTCACGTCGTGAGTCGCCACGTCCACGTGAAAGCCAGCCGGCGCCGAAACCACCTTGATCGGTGCGCTGGCGATTGAGACGTCCACCTTGCCGTCCGAGTCGTACTGGTAGGACTGCTTCAAGAGGGCCGAGCCATTGGCCGTCGGCGAGATGACGGGCAAGGTGGGCGCTCCCACCGTCACGCTGAAGGGCTGTTCCCCGTAGCCGAAGGCGTTCGAGGCCCTCAAGACGAAGTCCACCACGCCCACCTGCAGCGGCGTCCAAAGTATTTCCCCGGTGTCATGCACCACCACCGCGCTGGGAGGCCCCGCCTGCAGCGTCCAGCCAATGGGTGGAGTTCCCACCGCCGCCGGCAGGCCGGTGGCGCCGTACCGCCACCGCTGGAACACCTGCCCGGTTGCCGTCGGCGTCGAGGTGATGGCGGGCACTGCCACCACCTGCAAGCTGAAGCTCTGTTCGGCGTAGCCGTTGGAGTCCGTCGCGCGCAATGTCACCGGGAAGAGCCCCTCGGCCGGTGGAGTCCAACTGACGGCGCCCGCCGGAGTGACTGCGAGGCCTGCGGGGCCCAGCGAAAGCGAGAAGACGATGGCCCCGGTGCCGGTGGCTTCCGCCTTGCCGTCGGCGTCGTACTGGTAGGCGACCCCCAGTTCCGTCAGCTTCCGGGGCATCGAGACGAAGACCGGTGGTGCGCCCAACGTCACCGTCACGGCTTGCGCGGCGCTGGCAAGGCCGGGCGCGGAAGCGGTGAGGGTGAAAGTGCCGGCGGCGGCGCCCTTGAAGTAGAAGCTGCCGGCGTTGCCGCTGGTGGCAATGACGAACGAGGCAGAGGGCGTCGCGCACGCCGCGTCGGAGAAGAAGCTCACTCCCGCGGGCGCGGAGGCCAGACTCGCGGTGAGGGCGGAGGCTACGGGCACCGGCGCGCCAATTCCCTCCTGTGTCTGCACTGTCGCAATGGCGGAGCAGCCGCCCGCGCCCAGGGACTGGACAGGGGTGGTGAAAGCCAGCTTCACGGGCGGAGGCTTGCAGGCGGGCGGCACGCAGGCGCTGCCCGTGGCGCAGTCGGCGTTGGCGGCGCAGGTCGCGTTGCAGGCGGTGGACGAGGCGCAGGCGTAGTTACCACACGAGGTGGTGGTGAGAGCGCACATGCCAGCCCCGTCGCATCGACGGGTACCGAGGCTGGAAGAGGTGCAGGTCGAGCCGCAGTCGCTGCCACTGGCGGCAAACCCGCACGTCCCGCTGCCGTTGCAGGTGCCGGGCTGGCAAGTGGCCGACGTCCCCGTCGGGCAGAAGTTGTTCGGGTCAGCTCCCGAGGTCGCGTTGACACAGGCGCCACTGGTGTTGCCGCCCTGGCAGCCTGTGCAGGCCACCCCGGTGCAGTAGTTGGTGGCGGTGCCGTTGAAGGCCGCCGAACAGAAAGTCGAAGTGCACTGGCTGGGGGCGGCGCACACCGCGCCCAGGGCGAGAAAGGGCTGGCAGACGGGCGCCGCGCAGGTGCTGCCGGCAGCGCAGTCGGCGCCCGTGGCGCAGGTCGTCTTGCAGGTGGTGGAAGAGGCGCAGGCGTAATTGCCGCAGGAGGTAGTGCTTACCGCGCAGGTGCCGGCGCCGTCGCAAGAACGAGCGCTGAGGCTGGAGGCGGCGCACGCGGTGCCGCAATCGGTGCCGGCCGCGGGTAGGATGCACGCCCCCGAGCCGTTGCAGGTGCCGGGCTGGCAGGTGGCCGACGCGCCGGCGGGGCAGAAGTTGTTGGGGTCTGCCCCCGACGCCGCGTTGACGCAGGCCCCGCTGGCGTTGCCTCCCTGACAGCCGGCGCAGGCGATGGAGGTGCAGTAGCGGGTGGCAGCGCCGTTGGCGGCCAGAGAGCAGGCGCCCGAGCCGCATTGCGCGGCGCTGGTGCACACCGCGCCCAGGGCCAGTTGCGGCAGGCAGTTGGGCGCCGCGCAGTAACTGCCCGTCGCGCAGTCGCTGGGAATCGCGCACGTTGTCTTGCAGGCGGTGGGCGAGGCACAGGCGAAGTTGCCGCACGAGGTGGTGGCGAGGCCACAGGTGCCGGCGCCATTGCACAGGCGGGTGCTGAGAGAGGACGAGTTGCAGGCAGACCCGCAGTCGGCGCCGTTGGCAGCGAGAGTGCAGCCGCCGCTGCCGTTGCAGGTGCCGGGCTGGCAGGTGGCCGACGTCCCCGTGGGGCAGAAGTTGTTGGGGTCTGCACCGGAAGTGGCGGTGACACAGCCGCCAGTGGCGTTGCCTCCCTGGCACCCCGTGCACGCCGCCGAGGTGCAGTAACTGGCGGCCGTGCCGTCGAAGGCCGGCGAACAGAAGCCGGAATTGCACTGACTGGGTGCCGTGCACACCGCGCCCAGGGCGAGGAAAGGCTGGCAGACGGGCGCCGCGCAGGTGCTTCCCGCGGCGCAGTCAGCGACGGTGGCGCACGTCGTCTTGCATGCGGTGGACGACAGACAGGCGTAGTTGCCGCAGGACGTGGTGGTGAGCGCGCAGGTGCCGGCCCCGTCACAAAGCCGGGTGCCGAGGCTGGCGGCGGCGCAGGTGGAACCGCAGTCGGTGCCGTTGGCGGTGAGGGCGCACGCGCCGCTGCCGTTGCAGGTGCCGGGCTGGCAGGTTACCGCCGCGCCCGCGGGACAGAAGTTGTTGGGGTCGACTCCGGAAGTCGCGTTGACGCAAGCGCCCGAGGCGTTGCCTCCCAGGCAGCCGGCGCAGGCCGAGGAGGTGCAGTAGCTGGTGGCGGCCCCATCGTAGGCCGGCGAACAGAAGCCCGAGGCGCATTGCGCCGCGCTGGTGCACCCCGCGCCCAGAGCCAACTGCGGCAGGCAGTTGTTGGCCGCGCAGTAGTAGGCACCCGTCGCGCAGTCAGCTACCGAGGCGCACGTCGTCTTGCAGGCGGTGGACGAGGCGCAGGCGTAGTTGCCGCAGGAGGTGGTTGTGAGGGCGCAGGTACCGGCGCCGTTGCACAGTTGGGTGCTGAGGCTGGACGCGGCACAGGTGGAACCGCAGTCGGTGCCGTTGGCGGG
>JAHFDQ010000093.1 GCA_023248915.1 Archangiaceae bacterium
CCGCGCCGACGTGACGGCCGATCAGAAGGCGCAGATCTACGTCCTGTTGGGCGTGGCCCGGCTCAACCTGCGCGACGAAGAGGGCGCGCGGCTCGCCTTCCGGCGGGCGTTCGAAGCGCGCGAATCGGTCGGGCTGCCGAAGTTCGCCTCGCCGAAGGCGAAGCTGCTGTTCGACAAGGTTCACGGCGCGCGCCCGCGCGGGGCGGAAGCGGCGACGGCCTCCGCGGCGCCCACCGAAAGTCCGGTCGGGTCCGGGGCTCCGTCGGAAGAACGCCGCGCGGAGCGTGGGGGCGAACAGCCCAGCGGCCAAGCCGTGGCCGCCGCCACCGACGGCACGTCCACCCGGAGGGCGGTCGGAGTGGCCGCCGCGGTGGCCGGAGCCGCGGGAGTCATCGCCGGAGCCATCTTCTCGCAGCGGGCGGTCGCCTTTCGGCAGCAGGCGGTCGACGAGCACGACGCGCTCGCCGCCGACGCGAAGTACGCCGCGGCGGTTTCCGAGAGCACGACCGGCAACTGGCTGATGGTGGCGGGGGCGGTGGTCGCCGCCACCGGGGTCACCGTCGCAGTCTGGCCCGGCCCGAGCGCGACGGTGACCGCGGGCCTCGGGCCTTCGAGCGTCTTCGTCGCCGGGCGCTTCTGACCGAGTTGCCTCGAGGCGCCGGCGCAGCTAGGACGCCGGGGTGCGCACCGGACCGACGCTGTTGCTGGTTGTACTCGCCTCGGCCTGCGCGGGCCCGCCGCCCCACCAGCCCACCGGCTGCAACCCGCTCGGCGATGACGCCTGCCTGCTTCCCTTTCCGTCGTCGTACTTCCAGGTGGACGACAAGGCCTCGCCCACCGGGGTGCGCAATGCCGTGCCCGCCGGCGTGCTGCCGGTCAACGCGGCCGGCATCGCGCTTCGGCCCGACCCGTTCAACCGGCTGGACGGCTGGTCTCCGGCGACGCCGCTGGTGCTCTACTTCCGCGACGGGGTCGACGCCTCGCAGTTGCCAGGCCCGAGGGACCTCGGCAGCTCGCTCGCGGCCGATGCCGCCGTGCAGCTCTTCGACATGAGCATCGGCGAACGGGTGCCGTACTTCGCCGAACTGGACGCCAACGCCGGCCCCGACCAAAGGCAGGCGTTGCTGGTGCGCCCGCAGCGCCGGCTGGCGCCAGGCACGCGCCACGCGGTGGCGATTCGAGGGCTGTTGTCGGCGTCGGGCGAACCGCTGCCGGCGCCGGCGGCGTTCGTCGAGGCCCGCGACAAGCGCCTGGACTCGCATTCGGCGCTGTACACGATGGGGCCGCGCTACGAAGAGCTCTTCTCGTTCCTGGCCCAGCACGGCCTGCCGCGCGGCGAGCTCTTGCTGGCCTGGGACTTCGTGACCGCGTCGGACGAAGGCATCGTCGGGCCGATGGTGCGCATGCGCGACCGGGCGCTGGCCGACGCCCCCGGGACCTACCGCGTCACCGAGGTGCTCGAAGACCCGGCCAACCTGCACGTGCTGCGCGAGGTGCGGGGCACCTTCGACGTGCCAGCGTTCATCGCCGGTGCCGGCACCAAGCTGGCGCTGCGCCGTGACGAGGCGGGCGAACCGGCGCCGGACGGGGTGCTCGCGGCGACGTTCGTCGTGCAGATACCGCGCTGCGCCGCCAGCGCGACCCGGCCGCTGCCGCTCTTGGTGTTCGGGCACGGGCTGTTCCTGTCGGCGCAAGACGAGATGGACAACGACGTCCAGGAAAAGGCCATCGACCGGATGTGCATGGTCGAGGTGGGCACCAACTGGACCGGCCTTTCCAGGCCCGACCTGATTCCCATCGTCGACGTGGTGCTTTCCAACTTCAACCACTTCAACCTCATCACCGACCAACTCATGCAGGCCCACCTGAACGTCCAGGTGCTGTCGCGGCTCGCGCGCGCCCAGATGAAGGACGACCCGGCGATGGCGGTCGGGGGCAAGCCGGTGATTTCGGGCGACGAGGTCTACTACTACGGCAGCTCGTTGGGAGCGATTCAAGGCACCACCTTCCTCGCGTTGAGCCCAGACGTCGCGCGGGCCGGGCTGAACGTGGGCGGGGCCGAGTGGAGCCTGATGATCAACCGCAGCGGCAACCTGTCGCTCTTGCAGGTGGTGCTCGACACTCACCAGCCCGACAAGGTCGACCAGCAGGAGTTGATTGCCCTCACCCAGTCGCTGTTCGACCCGACCGACCCCATCTCGTACGCGCCGCACCTGTTGGCCAATCCGCTCGCCGGCAGCGGCACCAAGCGCTTCGTCCTGCAGGAATCGATAGGCGACGCCGAAGTCCCCAACTTCGCCACCCGAATTCTCGCGCGGACGATGGGAGTACCGGCCCTGGCGCCGCTGGTGCAGGCGGTCGACGGACTCGAGCAGCAGGGGGGGCCGCTCGACGCAGCCTACACGCAGTACGACGTTCACCCGCTGCCGCTGCCGCCCGACACCAACGTCCCGGCGGCCGACAACGCGGCCCACGACGGCGTCGCCCCGCTGGAGGCGAGCGTGAAGCAGATTGAGGCGCTCTTGCGGCCGACCGGCCGGGTGGAACAGTTCTGCGCCGGTTCATGCGACCCGGAGTGACCGCCTCGGCCAACCGGGGGCCGGTGAGGTTGAGCACATTCAGTCGGCGCGCGCCTTCGACCGAGAGAACGCCGGAGTCGGTGACTGGCCGGGTAGCCCCGATCCTACGGAACTGCGCCCGGCGACGGTTCAGCGGGTGATGCGACAGCGTATTTTCAGAGGCCGCACTAGCAACCTGTGCGCACGGGCTTCGCCGGCCTGTGGCGCGGCGTGGCCGGAGCGGCGCCGCAGCCGGTGCTCACCGACCTGGCCGGTTTCGAGGGGCGGTGCGAGACCTTGGACTTCCAGCCGCCCTTGCTGACGGGCTTGCGGGCCGGCGTCTTCGCGACCGAAGCGCCACATCCGGTGGCGACGGGCTTGCGGCTTCTGGGGCCTCCAGCTTTACCGACGGGCATCTCGTCCCTCCTGCTGCGATGGTAGACGGCGCAGCTTCGCATGCTTCGGAGAATTCTCTAAGCGACACCAACTGTCTTTCCCGGACAGCCCGTTGCCCACGGACAACGCCCGAACCCGGCAGCCGCCGCGGCACACGTCGTAATGGGCGCAAGAGGCGCACTGTGCCGGCGGGTTGGTGGCGCGCAGGGCGACGAACGACGGGCCGTCCCGCCACAACTTCAGCAACGGCATCTGGCGCACGTTGCCGCTCCCGAGCGAGTCTGGAAGGTTCAGGCACGGAGTGACTTCACCCGTAGGGCTGATGCCGAGCACCACCCTGGCCGCCACGCAGCCGAAGCCTTGGAAGTCGGGCGCTCGAGCCTCGTCGGGGTAGAGGGCGTCGAGTGCTACCCCCAGCTTCTCGGCGCGTTCCCGTGCCTTTTCGACGGCGCGGGCGAAATCGCGGCGGCTGCACTCGAGCGCGGGGGCTGCCAGCGCCTCGCCCGCCGGGTATGCCGGGCGCAGGAGCAGCAGCGTGGCGCAGACCTCGTGGGCCAGGTCGACCAGCCCGGCCGCGGCGTCACGGTTCCAGGGGCCAATGGTGGCCGACAGGTTGAACCCGGGTGGGTAGGCGTCGCGCAAGAGCCGAACGCCGCGCATCGCCCGCTCGAACGAGCCGGGGCCGCGCACCGCGTCTGAGGTCGTCGCGTCACCTCCCTCCACGCTCACCGCCAGCCCCGCCGGAGGGCAGCGGGCCAGCTCGCGCAGCAGCGAGACGGTCAACCGCGAACCGTTGGTGTGCACGAAGCAGTCGACCCCGCGCGCGTCGGCCGTGCGGATGATGCGGGGAAGGTCTGCGCGAAGAAACGGCTCGCCCCCACCCAGCACCAGCTTCTGGCAGCCGATGCGCGCGAGAGCGCCGATGAGCGACTCGATCTCGGAGAGCGAGAGCTCGTCAGGAGCGCGCCGCCCAGAGCTCGAGTAGCAGTGGGCACACGAGAAGTTGCAGGCCTGGGTGACTCCGAGGTGCGCCACCAGCGGAGCGCCGTACGCGCCGGGCACCGGGTCGAGCTTCACCACCCGGCCGCGAAAGGGCAGCTCGACCGCGCGAGCGGCTGCTCGGGCGCGGCGTCTGCCCACGCGCTCGGCCAGGCGGGCCACGGCGTCGTCCGACGCCAAGGTGCGCGAGGCGAGCAGCAGGAACACCTCGTCGTCCGAGGCTGGGAAGTAGGCGTGGCTTCCCCGGTCGTAGAGCAGGCCCCCGCCTTCGTCGACGCGCAGGGTGAAGCGGTGGCGGATCATGCCGGGCCGAATCTGTCGAAAGCTCACGCGGACGGTCTCCTGCCCTGTGTCCCCGAGCGTAGGCCGAATCCGCCGGCTCGCAGAATCAACCCGCGCTGCCGGGTCCCAAGTCCACCCGCGGAACGGGCGTTCGTGCTCCCTGGACCTCGGCCGTACCGCCCGCGCGCGGTGTAGTAAGCAGGCGAAATGGCCGGCCGACGCTGTGGGGCGCTGTTTGGATGTCGGAAGAAGGTCTCCGAGGTGACGACATTTGTGGCCCGGGGCTTGGCGTTTGGGACATTGTTGAGCACTTGCGCGGTGTGTAGAGTGCAGATCACCTGCGTGGCCGGCGTCCTCTCGGAGGGGGTATGCAGCGCTTCCGTGCGCTGGTTCTTAGCTGTCTCGGCGCGGTCGCTTGTGAGCGCGTGTCCACCCAATCATTCTCGACGGTGACCCTCGTCGACGTGGTCGAACCGTTGGACGCGGGCAGCACCTTGCTTCAAGAAGTGGATGGTGGTTGCTCGATGGAGTCGACCTGTTTCTCGGGGCCAGACGTTTGGGAGGCTTCGGGAGTAGAGGGTCAGTTCGACGGCGGCGGTCCTGTCCGCGTGCTTGGGCTCAAGCCCGATCCCAGGCTGTGGCTGCTAGAGATCCAATACTCGCGGCCGAGTGAGAGTTCCGCGCCGGCGTCTCGCTGTATCAGTCACTCGCAGATGGAAGGGCCGTTTTCCGGTTCGACGCCGCAATACGTCTACAGCGTGGACGTTGATGGAATCTTGAAGCTCGACAACGGAGCCGCCGTCGATGGCGGCGTTCTCGTCGATGACTACACCTGTTGGGGCAGCGCCCACCGAAGAACGCTTCGCATCGATTCGAGCGGCGCCCTTCCCGTCGAGTACCACGACGAGTCGATGAACCCGATGTGGGGAATGGGAAGCTGCTCGCACGCCAGCTTGAGATCGCCGAACTGGCTCGCACTGGGCGCTCTGCTGTGGTTATTCGCTCGACGCAAGAATCGGGACTGAGCGACCTACGACCTCGAGCGACAGGGCGCCCCAGAGGACGGGCTGGGCGAAGCGGCGGTCGAAGGTCGGCACGGCGGCGCCAGTCGTATTCGGCCGGTCCCGCGCTGCTATGGTGCGGTTCGCGCCGGCCTCCCGCAGCCTTCGCGGCGCCGGGAACAGGGAGCGCCGCCGTGTACCGTCCCATTGCGAAGTTGATCCTCGGTGCCGGCATCCTGCTCGGCCTGGCACTCGTCATCGGGTGGAGGCACTTTCTCGGAGGGCCGCTGGGCGTCGCCTGCAAATCGACCTGGGGCTGCAAGGACGCTCTGGAGTGCGTGGACCGCGTGTGTTCGCCGTCGTGCAAGGACGCGCCCTGTCCGGACGGCTGGACCTGCATCGATTTCCAGGCCGGCGACAACTCCTACCGGAAGTGCCGTCACCCGGACTGAAGGCCTACCGCTGCCATTCGAGCACGAGGTGGAAACCGTGAAGGTGCGCACCCTGTTGACCCTGGCGCTCACCGCCACTCCGGCGTGCATGGTTCCGCATTCGGCATCGTTCGGACAGACGGGCGAGATGCTGGCCCCCGGAGCGTTCGAGACCGCGGTGACGCCCGGTCTGGCATGGCGGTCTGAGACCACACACATGTCGGCGGCCGTGGCTACTCCGGTGGGACAACCCCAAGCCGTGATCTCCTATTCGGGCACCTCGGCGGGTTTCAGCCTCTCGCAGCTCGAAGGCAACGTCGCCTACGGCATGTCGGAGGCGGCGGCGGTCAATCTGCACCTGAGCCCTGCGGGCCTGCAGCCGGGAGTGAAGCTTCGGTTGCTAAACGGCCCGCTGCGCGTCGCGCTGATGCCCGAAGTGGCATTCAGCAGGGTCAATTTCGCTAGCTCGGGCACCACCACCAGCGATGGTGTCGAACGGTCATCGAGCGGCTCGGAGCCTCTGTCGGTCACGAGCATGCAGGCCGGCTTCAAGGTGCTGGGCCGGCACGAGTCGGGCTTCTACGGAGGGCTCGGCTACACCTTCCAGACCGCGTCTTTCTCGCCCGGCAACGGGCTGTACTGGGGCAGTAGCTCAAGCGCGCAGTACTCGTACTCCGCGCACCAAATCCAGGCGGCCGCCGGATTCGAGCTCGTGACCGGCGCGGTGCGCGTGCGGCCCGAACTGGCGGCCATCTACAGCCCGGCATTGACGTACTGGCTTTGGTTTGGGCCCTCGCCAATCATCCCTTACCGCGGGTCAGAGCTGCTGCTGTTCGCAAACGTCAGCCTGGCAATCGCGAGTCCGAGTGGTGCGGCGCCTGCTCCAAGGGTTGCGAACCTGGCTTCGCCCTGAGCTACCGGCGCACCTGGGCGCCCGTGGCCCGCGCGAGCTCGTCGGCCGCGGCCGGGCCGACCCCGGTGCCCCGCACGTCGAGCAGCCTCAGTCGGACGAGGCGCTTCAGCGAGGGCAGCGCGGCGTCGCTCACCGACGTCTGCATCAAGTGGAGCGTCGAGACGCCTCGCGGAAGCCGCGCCAGGCCCGCGTCGGTGACTCCGGTGCCGGTGAGGTTGAGCACCTTCAGTCGGCGCGCGCCTTCGAGTGAGAGAACGCCGGGGTCCGTGACGGCGGTCAACCCGAGGTCGAGCCAGCTCAGGTCCTTCAGCGCGGCCAGGCAGCCCAGCCCGGCGCTGGTGACGCGGGTGCCCGGCAGGTCGATTCGCGTCAGCGGCAACCGACAGAGCGAGGCCAGCCCGCGGTCGGTCACCTCGGTGAAGCCGAGCCGCACGGTGGCGAGCCGCGGCAACGTCGCGAGGGCCGCCGCGGTCCCGTCGTCGGCGCCGGCGCTGGTGAGGTCTAGGGTGTCGAGCCGCGCTAGGCGCGCCAGTCTCGTCGCGGCCGCCGCGGGGAGGGCGGTCTCGCCGAGCGCGAGCGCGCGCAAGGCAGGGAGCTTCTCGAGCACCGCCAGGTTCCCGTCGGCGAGGACGACGCGGCCCAGGTCGAGCGCCTCGAGCGCCGTGAGCGGGCTCAGCTCGGCCAGCCCCCGCGAGCTGATCGCCGTTCCGCCGAGCGCCAGCTCGCGCAAGCCCACGAGCATTCCGACATGGCGCAGGCCGGCATCGCTGATGCGCGTGCCCTCGACGAAGAGCGACCTGAGCGAGGCCAGCCCCTTCACCGCCTCGAGCGTGGGGTCGCCGACTCGGGTATCGCTGAGCGACAGCTCTTCGAGGGCGGTGAGCCGTCCGAGGACCTGAGCGCTCTCGTCGGTGAGGGCGGTCTGAGACAGGTCGAGCACCTTCAGCGCGCGGAGGCCGTCGAGCCGGGCCACGGTGGCGTCTCCCACCTTCGTCCCGGCCAGGTTCAGGCCCTCGAGGTGGACCGCCTGCTCGAGCCCGGCCAGGCCGCGGTCGGAGACCGCCGTCGAGTCGAGCGACAGCTGCGTCAAGGCGGCGAGGTGGCGCAGGTGCGCCAGGCCGACGTCGCTCACCCGCGAGCGCGCGAGCGAGAGCGCCGAGAGCTGAGTCAGCCCTTCCAGCGCAGACAGGCCGTCATCGTCCGCCCCGGTCCCCGACAGGTCGAGCACTTCGAGGCCGGTCATGGCGCCGAGCGCCGCCAGCCCCAGGCCAGCGACGGGGCAGTCGGACAGGTCCAGCCACCTCAGGGCAGTCAACGGTGCGAGCGCAGCCGCGCCGGCGTCGGTCAGGCGGGTGTGGCCGAGGCCCAGCTCGCGCAGGCGCCCCCGCCTTCCGAGCGCGGCGGCTCCGGCGTCCCCGACGCCGGTGGAGTCGAGGTACAGCGCCTCGAGCACCGGCGCCTGCGCCAGCGCCTCGACCGCGCGCTCGCCCGGCGCGGTGCCGTCGAGGCGCAGCACCCTCAAGGCGCGAAGCCCGGCGAGGCGAGAGGCAGCCTCGTCAGTCAGGTCCGCGTCGCTCAGGTCGAGGTACACCAGACTCTGGGCCTGCAAGAGCAGCTCGAGTTCGCCCGTGCCCAGCGCGGCGCCCTGCAAGCTGAGCCCGGGAATGCGCTCTTCGCGGACGCGGCCGAGCACCTCGGGGAAGGTCGAACGGGCGTCGGCGGGCGCCACGTACCAGAGGGCGTTCGGCGGCACGGCGGGCGGCTGGCCGGGACGCAACAGGCCGCGCTCCTCGACGGCGCCAGCGGGACTGAGCACGAAGGCGTTCAGCGGAACGGGCTCGCGCGTGGGCGGAACCGACGCCCGGGGGTGGCAACCGAAGCCGGCCGCGACGACCCAGAGGAGCCAGCGAGCGGAGGCCGGAGTGCGCATGGCGCCGAGGTTCACCCGGGTCCGCCGGCGTCCACCTCGGCGATGCGCCTCCGCAGCTTCTCGTCGAGAGGCACGGGGGTGCCGGTCTTGAAGTCAATCATCACCACCACCCCTTCGCCCTCGGCGGCCAGGGCGTTCTGCGCCCGGCTCCAGAGCCGGTACGCCATGGTGAAGGACGTCTTCCCGGTGCGGGTCACCTTCACCTCGGCGCGCACCGTGTCGGGGTAGGTGACCGGCCGGCGGTAGTCCACCGCCGCGCGGGCGAGAATGGGGCCGATGCGCTCGGTCTTCATCCTGTCCTCGACGGCGCACCGGTCGAAGTGAATGATTCGCGCCGTCTCGAACCAGCGCAGGAAGACGGTGTTGTTCACGTGGCCGTAGGCGTCCATGTCGCCCCAGGCCACGGGTATCTCCACCCCAATCGGGAAGTGCTCGGACTCGGGCTTCGTCATGCCGGGCAGCCTGGCACGGGCGCGGCGCGGTGCAAGCGCCCGATATCGGAGCCGCGATTGCCGCCGCCACCCGCGCGGGGCTATGAGTGTTTCCCCTTGAAGACGACCACCGCCACCGCGCTCGCCTTCATCGTCGGGGCACTCGCCGGAGGCTGGCTGGCCGCCTGCGGCCACGGGGTCGCGCCGTCGACGGATTCCGGCGTCAGCGACACCGACGGAGGAGAGCCCGACTCGGGCGACGCGACCTCTGCGGACGCCGGCGACTCGGACGGCGGCACGCCCGACGGCAGCGTGCCCGATGCGGGGCCCGACGCCGGGCCGGTAGACGCGGGCTCTTCCGACGCCGGCCTCGACCGGGACCTCGACGGAATACCGGACGAGCTCGAGGCGCGCCTGGCCGCCGACTACCTTCCTTACCTCGCGGTGCACCCGTCCGACGGCTGCAAGCTGGGGGGCATGCTCTACCGGGTGAGGAAGCACCCCGCCGACGCGGGGCTCATTCACATCGTCTATGACCATCTCTTCCAGACGGACTGCGGCCTCACCGGCCACGTAGGCGACGACGAAGCGTTTGCCATCACCGTCAACCCGGCCAAGCCCGCGCCCTTCGGCATCACCGCGATGAAGGCCATCTCGCACCAGGGCACCGTCTGCCAGAAGGTGACGTCCTGCGGCACCTGCAACGGCCTGACCGCGTGCGAGCTGGGCACCTACGACGCCGGCACCCGGCCCGTCGTCTACTCGAGCAAGGACAAGCACGGCAGCTACGTGAGCCTGGCCGTGTGCAACGACATCTTGAGCTGCCTCGACTCGTGCGTGGCGGCGCCGCCGCTCGCGGTCACGCTCGTCAACGCCGGCGAGCCCGAAGCCCATCTGGTCGAGAACCTCACCACGCAGGGCTTCATCACCGCCGACGCGGGCTGGACCGAGAGCTCGCTCTTCGACTTCAACCCGTGGGATACGGGCACCCCCTTCGGCGGCGCCGGAGTCATCGCCAGCGACCTCGTCGACCCGGCGTTCGACACCGAGCCCTGTTTCTAGAAGGCGCCCCGGGCCCCTTACTGGCAGTAGCCGCCGGTACAGGTGCCGCTGGTGCATTGCGCGCCGGCGTAGTTGCAGTTGGGGTTGCAGTACCCGAGCGGATACGGCCCGGTGCCGCCGTCGGGCAGGCCGACCGTCAGCGGCTCGCAGACGTAGTTGGCCCTGCAACTGCTCTGGCCGGCACTCGGGTTCGGGCAGGATTGCTGGCACAGGTTCACGGCGCTGGTGCCGCTGCCGAAGGTCAGGCAGAGGCCGCCGTCGCCGCAGTGCGCATCGTCCTGGCACTGAGCCGAGCAATAGCCCTGGTAGTAGCCGCTCGGGCCCCCGTCCGGCAGCGCCTGGGGAATGCAGAGGCCGTCGCTGGGAGGGTTCTGGCAGGTGACGTCGGTCGCGCACGGCGCGCCGACCTTGTTCGACGGAGGGCCGGCGTCGACGACCGGGGGAGGGTATATCCAGCAAATGCCGGAGTTGGCCGGCACGCCGGACCCCGAGACGCCGTAGCAGGCATAGCCGGGGTTACGACAACCGCCAGGGACGCTCTGGGGCTGGCTGCACAAGGGGGAACACAGGCTGGCCGACTCGTCGTCCGCCGCGGAGAAAGCGATGCACACCGAATCGGACGGACAGCTTCCGGCCGTCGAGCAGACTTTGGTGCAGTACCCGCCGGTATAAGTGCCCGCGCCGGTGAGCGCCGTGGTGAGCCGGCAGATGGCGCCGGTCAACCCGGCCGAGCAGTCGGTGTCGTACTGGCAGGGCTTGCCAATCACGCCCCCACCCGGGCCGGCGTCGCCGCCGGAGCCGCCCGTGCAGGCGTTCGAATTACAACTCTGGCCTCCCGCGGTGTTGCAGGTCTGGCAGGCGGCGCCCCCGGTGCCGCAGTTGGCTGAGGTCGTCCCCATGAGACAAATGGCGGTGGCTCCCGTGCCCGAGCAGCAGCCCGAGCAGTTCGACGAGTTGCAGGTCGAGCTTCCGGTGCAGACATGCGAGGCGCAGGTCTGGCTGCCGCTGCAGGTGCTGCACGCGGCGCCCGACGCGCCGCAGTAGGTGGTGGTGGTGCCCGCGAGGCACTGCGCCGAGGCCCCCGTGCCCCAGCAGCACCCGGTGCAATTCCCCGAGTTGCAGGCCGACGTTCCGGTGCAGTTACCGGCGCTGCAAGAGTTGCTGCCGCACGAAGCGCAGCCCGCCCCGTTCGTCCCGCACTGGTTGGTGTTCTGATTCACCACGTCCACGCAGACGCCGCTCGCGCAGCACCCCGCGCAGGTGCCGGCGCCGCAGGCGGCGCCGCCCCCGCCGCCTCCGCCTCCACCACCACCGCCTCCGCCCCCTCCTCCGTCAGAGGCTCCGACGCAGGCGCCGGCGACGCAGGTCTGGTTCGGGTCGCACGCCATGCACGCCAGGCCGTTCTTCCCGCAGGCCGTGGTCAAGGTGCCACCCACGCAGCCCGACGCCCCGCAGCAGCCGCTCGGGCAGCTCGTCGGCCCGCAGGACGAGTTGTTGACGACGGTGCAGATGCCGAGCTGGCACGCCTGGTTGCCTCCGCAGACCGCGCAGTCGACTCCGCGCAGGCCGCACGCTGACCCGGCGTTGCCGAGCTGGCAGATGCCGGCCGTGTCGCAGCACCCGCTGCAGTTCGCCGCGTTGCACTTCGGCTTGGTGGGGCCGCAGCTCGGCCCGAAAGTCGCGAGAACCACCACCGCGAAACCGGCAATCCACAACGCGAACCGCTTCATTTGGGCACCCAGAGGTTGGGCCTCGGCCAGGCCCGGACCGCGCTTGTACCCGCAACCCGCTCGGGGACACAAATGCGAGCGCCGGCCAGGGGCGTCAGGGCGCCGCCAGCCTCCGGCCGAAGAACTTGTAGAGAGGGTCGAGCCCCTCGGGGTACCCGTACCCGGTCTGCCAGACCGGCCTCGGGGCGGTGGTGAAGTCGTTGATGAGGTAGTTCAACGGGTACAGGGCCGGCAACGTCTCGCAGTGCCAGGGCTCGCCGACGCCCGAGATGTGGAAGTCCACCTGGTGGTCCGACACCACCGCCCGAAACGCCGGCTCGAGGCGGACCAGGAGATTGCCGGTGCTGCTGCCGCCGGAGTGGCCGATGAAGCCGATTCTCCCCGCACCCACGTCGGGCCGGTGGCGCAGGTACTTCAGGCCCAACAGCGCTTCGTAGACCCGAAGGCCCATCAACGAGAAGCCGGCGCGCAGCAGGTCGTGCGACACCTGGTGTTCGTCGGCGTCGATGCCCATCGCGCGCGAGGTGAGCATCAGCATCGCGAAGCCGTGCGCGGGGAATTCCGAACCGCCGAGCGTGTCGCGGAAGTAGGCGGAGTCTTGCCCGTGGCCGTGCAGCGCCAGGAGCGCGGGGAAGGGGCCGGCGACGCCCTTGGGCGTCAACATCAGGGCCTTGAAGGTGCCGACGTACGGGTCTCGGAAGAGCAACTGTTCCTCGAGGTAGGTGTCGGTCTCGGACCGGCCGACCATCGCCACTCCGAGCTCGCGGGCGTCGAGCCCTTCCTGCAGGAAGCCGACGGCGAGCCCCTCGACGATGCGGGCTTCAAGCTCGGTTTCGGGGAGCGTCGCGGTAAGCGGCGCCACTGACTTGTCGTCCATGTCGGCGAGCCGTTGCAGGAGCGCGTCTTCCGACAGCGGGACGGCGAAGTCGACCGCGACGCTCGGAAAGGCGAGGTAATCGGCAGTGCACGACTCGGCGGCGGAACAGGCCCAGTCCGCGCCGGGCTCTTCGGTCTCGACGACGCGAAGGACCTGGCCGGTGGGCTTCGGGCCGCAGGCGACGAGCCAGAAGGCGGCGAAGAGCAGGGCCACGCGGCGCATGGGTCGGCCGCGAAAGCACCGCCTCCGCCTCGGCGCTGCGGCCGCCAGGCAGGAAATGGCCGCCAGGGCCCACGCCGACGGTGACCCGGCAGCAGAACAATCGCACCCTACGCGTAGCCCTCCTTGCGGTTGGGGGGCTCCGGCGTCGCTCTGGTCGGCGGTGTTCCCGCTGCCGGCATCGGAGGTGGCTTCTGCGCCTCCGTCGGAGCCGGCGTCGAGGCCGGCATCGGCGCCACCGTCGTCGCTGCCGGCGTCGATGCTGGCGTCGCTGCCGGCGCCACCGCCGTCGCCATTTCCGCCGTCGTCACTGCCGGCGTCTACGCTGGCGTCGGCACCACCGTCGATTCCTCCGGCATCGACGCCAGCATCGGCGGCGCCCCCGTCGAAGCCTGCGTCTGGGCCAGCGTCCTGACCGCCGCTCCCGGCGTCGGTGACGGAAGCGTCAGCGGCCTTGAACAGCGTTAGAGAGATGATGCCAGTGGTCGAGAGCGTCACCGTCGGTGCGTAGGTCACGGCCGACGTGTCGCTCAAGATGGCTTGCGCCGAGTGGAAGTGGGGAGCGCTCAGGCCGTTCGTCAGGTCGAACTCGGAGGTGAAACCGAAGCTCTCCGTGCCGACCGCAGTCGCCGAGGAGGTCGGGATGTACAGACAACCGTAGGCGAGGTCTCCCGGCTGGGACGGAGTAGCGAAACCGCTGTCAGGGCCTGTCGTCCCAACGGTCGAGAAGACATTGATC
>JAHFDQ010000094.1:0-4331 GCA_023248915.1 Archangiaceae bacterium
CCCGCGGCGAAGGTCAGGCCGATCTTGGGCGAGATCGCCATCTGGCCGATGCCCTTCAGCTGGTACTCGACCGGGTCCTCGACCGTGAGGATGTTCAGGTCGGAGGTGTTGATGCGCGACAGGGCCCCGTAGAGCGTCGTCGTCTTGCCGCTGCCGGTGGGCCCCGTCACCAGCACGATGCCGTGCGAGCGGCGGATGATCGCGTCGAGGTGCGCCAGCGTCTCGGTGCCCATGCCGATCTCGCCCAGGTCGAGCAAGGTGGCGCTCTTGTCGAGCAACCGCATGACGATGCGCTCGCCGAACGTGGTGGGAATCGTCGAGAGGCGGATGTCGATGTCGCGCCCGGCCAGCTTGATGCGAATGCGGCCGTCCTGGGGCAGGCGCTTCTCGGCGATGTTGAGCTGCCCCATGATCTTCACGCGGCTGACGATCGAGTTCTGGTAGCGCTTGGGCGGCTTGATGATCTCTTGCAGCACGCCGTCGACCCGGAAGCGGACGATCAGCTCGCGCTCCATCGGCTCGATGTGAATGTCGCTGGCGCGCTCTTTCGCGGCGCGGAACAACAGCGAGTTGACCAGCCGGATGATCGGCGCCTCGTCGTCGGTGTCGAGCAGGTCTTGCGGTTCTTCCAGCTCGTGCGCGAGGGTGTCCAAGTCCTGCGCTTCCATCTCGCCGACCAGCTGCTCGGCTTCGTTCACCGCCCGGTCGTAGACCCCGTTGATGGCGCCGACGATGGTGGACGCCAGAGCCACGCGCGGCGACACGTTGCGCCGCAAGAGCATGCGGGCGTGGTCGAGCACCGAGGTGTCGAGCGGGTCGGCCACCGCCAGCACCGCCGCCTCGCCTTCCAGCGTCAGGGGCAAGATGCGCGCCTGCTTGGCGAAGTTGATCGGCACCAGCTTGACCAGCTCGGCGTCGACCTCGTCGGGGTAGATGTGGTCGACGAACGGCAGGTCGAGCTGGGCCGCCAGGGCCCGCGCCACCTGCTCTTCGGTGACCGACTTCAAGGACACCAGAATCTCGCCCAGCCGCCCGCCCTTCTCGACCTGGGCCGCGAGCGCCTCGTCGAGCTTCTCCTCTGTCAGCCCGGCCGAGACCTTCAAGATCTCGCCCAGCATCCGGCCGCAGAGGAAGGCCGGGCCGTGCGTCACCATCTGCGTCGCCTCGGCCGGCGCCCCGACCGCCTCGGCATCCGCCGCGGGCTCGACGCCGGCGAAGGGATCGAAGGGCGCTTGTGTCATTGCGGGCTCTCACCAGGGGGCGGACGCTGTGGCCGGTCGCCTTCCTGCGCGGGCGGAGGCGGGGGCGGAGGTTCGACGACCGGAGCCTGCTGCCCCTCGACCGCCGGAGCCTGCGGCACAGCGCCGGGCGGGTTCGCGTCGCCCGTCGGGGGCGCGCCTTCGACGCCGGCGCCCGGGGCCACCGCGTCGCCGGTCGGCCGAATGACTTTCTCGCCCGCGCTTCCGGGGCCGCCGTTCTCGACCTTGTTGAGCTCGCGGTCGAGCGCGCGCTTCATCCGCCCGAGCGGGCCAACCTTGCGCGAGTAGTCGATGGCGACGTCGTAGCCGGGCACCTGGCCGTAGAACTGCTCTACGAATTGCTGCCGCTCGCGCATCTTGCGCTCGAAGATGCGGCGGAAGTCGCCCTGGTCGCGAATGATGTACGGGGTGAGGAAGAGCAAGAGGTTGGTCTTCACCTTCTTGGTGGTCTCTTCCCGGAACAGGTGGCCGAGAATCGGCAGGTCGCCCAGGAAGGGCACCTTCGAGGTCCCCTCGATGGTGCGTTCCTGCATGATGCCGCCCAGCACCACGGTCTGCTGGTCCTTGGCGACCACCGTCGTCTTGGCCGAACGCTTCGAGGTGGTGGGGCCCAGCACCTTGTCCGTCGAGGCGATCTCCTCGGTCTGCTCGGAGATCACCATGCGGATGAAGTCGCTCTCGTTGATCTGCGGCTTCACCGACAGCTTCAGCTCGACGTTCTGCCGGGTGATGGGCGCGAAGAGGCTGCCCAGCCCGCCCAGCCCCGCGGCGAGCCCAGGGTTGACGCCGGCGGCTCCGGTGAGGCCGCCGAGCCCCCCGACGCTGGACGGCGAGAAGCCCGCCTGAAAGGGCACGTTCTGGCCGACGGTGATCTCGGCTTCCTCGTTGTCCGAGGTCAACAGGTGTGGCGTCGAGAGCACGTTGACGTCCGAGCTCTGCTGCATCGCGTGCAGCACCAGGCCAAAGGACGGAATGTCGATGCCCAGCTTCGACAATTCGGGAATGACCGGCCCCTGCAACCCGGCCAGGAAGCCGCCGAAGCCGGCGAGATTCAGCAGCGAGAAGGACGGCGGGGTCGCGCCGCCGCCCAGCTTGGTGCCGAACAGCACCGGCAGCGCGCCCTGGTCGGTCTTCAGCGAGTAGCCGGAGTGCAGCCCGACGCCGAACTCGGCGTTGCGGTCGAGGTTGACTTCCATGATCACCGCCTCGACGAAGACCTGCCGGCGCGGAATGTCGAGCTTCTCGATCACCCGGATGAGGCTGCGGAAGTCGTTCTGGCTGGCGATGATCACCAGCGAGTTGGTCGACTTGTCGGCGGTGATCTTCACCTCACCTGCGAACAGCTCGGCCGCGGTGACCGGCCCGCGGGGGGCTCCCTGCGGAGCCGACGGCGGCGGCACCTTGGGGCGGTTCGAGGTGCCCTGGGCCAAGGACTGCAGCGTGCTGGCCATGTCCTCGGCGTTGGCGTTCTCGAGCGGGTAGACGTTGATTCGCCCCTCGCCCGAGATGGGGATGTCGATCTCGCCGAGCAGCGACATGATGCGCACGAAGGCCGCCGGGCTGGCGATGATGATCAGCTTGTTGGTGCGTTCGTCGGGAATGAGCTGCGAAAGCGTCGCCGGCCCCCCACCGGCCGATGCGGTGTCGCCCACGGCGCCAGGCGGGCCGCCAGGCGGACTCTTGCCCGGGGGCGGAGGCGGAGGAGCGATCGTCCCCGGCCGCTGCCCGGGTCGCGGCGCCTTGCTCTCGAAGAGCTTCTGGATCTTGTCGGCGATCTCCTGCGCCGTCGCGTACTTGATCTGGACCACGCGGATCTCGTCCGACGCCGAGCGCACGTCGAGCTGCTCGACGATCTTCTCGAGCCGGTGCATGTTCGACCCGAGGTCGTTCACGATGATGGTGTCTGGCTGGAAGGGAATGGTGTCGCCCGACGGCGTGACGAGCTGCTGCAGCACCCCGCGAAGTTGCTCGATCTCGACGTACTTCACCTTGAACATGCGGGTGATCATCTGCTCGTTGAGCGTGTAGGGTTCGGTCGGGTCGGTGATCGTCGGAATGGGAAACTGCTTCGCCCGCTGCTTGTCGACGATCTTCAGGAACCGGCCGTGCGGGTAGACCGCCAGGCTGTTCGAGTCGAGCGCGGCCAGGAAGGCGGCGTAGAACTGCTCGGCGTCGACCTCGACCTTGCCGTTCTCGGGGCCGATGATCGAGATCTTCCCGCGCAGGTTCTCGGGCAGGATGAACGTCTTGCAGGTGGCGTCCGAGACCGTCTGCACCAGCTTCTCGATCTCGACCTTGTCGAAGTAGATGCTGTACCGGGCCTTCTTGCGGATGTCCTCGCAGGACGGCTGCTTGCGCGGGCCGCCGCCCTCGGGCGCCGCCGCCGGGGGCGTGGGAGTGATCTGCTTGTCCTTCAGCGCCGGCACCGGCGGGGGCTTGGGCGGGAAGGTCGGCCGGCGAGGGCCGGGCTGGGCGCCGGCGTCGGCGCCGGTGAGCACCGCGCAGACTGCGTACAGCTTCCAGGTCGAGGTCATGGTCTTCGAGGCCAAACCTTTCAGCGGACGTTGTAGGTCTTACGGACGACCGAGCCATTGCGCTCGATCTCGATGTCGATGCGGCTCGATTCCTTCAGCTTCGAGTAGATCTCGAGCGCCTTCTCGGGGCTGTTCAGGTCGTAGCCGTTGATGCGGCGGATGACGTCGCCGTTCTGCACGCCGATGCGCGAGTAGATCGAGTCGGGGCGAATCGAGAACAGCTTGAAGCCCTGGGCCACGCCGTCCTTGAACGCGGGCACGATGCGCGCCTGCATCGCCACGTCGTTCAGGTTCGACAGCGTCTTGTCGATTTCCGCCCGCGGCACCTCGTACTCGTTCTCGGTCACCGAACGGATGCCCGCGCCCAGCGCCTGCGACGCCGGCGGGTTGGTGTTGACCGGCCCCGCCGCCACCTGGATGGGAGTCGGCGCGGCCGCGACCGGCGTCGAACCGTCGCCGGCCGTGCCGTCGATGAACTCGCGGCGGTTGTTGTTGAGGATGATGACCCGCGCCCGTTCGATCTCGAGCACCTCGGCGC
>JAHFDQ010000094.1:4341-13554 GCA_023248915.1 Archangiaceae bacterium
GCGCCCTGAAGGCGGTCGCCGATCATGTACGTCGCCGATTTCTGGGTGACCACGTCCTGAATCGACGCGATCGACCACTCGGGCAGCCCGGCCAGGAGCGTGCCCAGCAGCTTCACCCTCAACCCCGAACGAACCGGAGCGGCCGTCAGGTCCGCGGCCGGCGCTGCATCGGGTTCCTTGACCTCGACTTCCTTCACCGGCAGCGGCAAGCCCGTCAGCTTCGCCATGCGCTCGACCGACAGCGGAGCGGCGGCCTCAGCCAGCTTTGGTCGGTCGGCCGCCTTGGCCGAGCCCTGGCCCGAGGGAAGCGGAGAGATGGCCGCCTCGACGAAGAGGTTCGCGGTCCGCGCGACCAGGAACATCACCGCGACCAGGAAGAGCAGGTTGACTGCCCAGAAGTACTTTCGAAAGAGGAGCTCCATATTCCCGTCTGGGCGCATGGGCCCGGACGTCGGGCAGCAAGCGAGGTGCCAGGCAAACCATTCGCCGAAGGCCCGCAAGTGACAGTCAAGGGGTCGAATTCATTCCCGATTATTGGCCGCTGAGGGGTCGAGGCGGGCCCGGTCGCAGCGCCGGCGACAAAATGTCAAAGCCCCGTGAGCGGTTCATGACGGGCTGTCAGACCGCGGCGGCAGGGGGCGCGGCGGCAAGGCCGGGCTGGGGGCAGGCGCGCGCGGCCAGCCGGCGGGCACGGATGCGGGGGGCGCACAGCGCGAGCGCCCCAAGACACGCAGGTCGCCGCTGAGGTACATGGCCGCCATGACCGCCGTGCGCGTGGACAAGACCTGGCAGGCGAGGGGGCTCGCGACTTTCAGCACCGAAGCGATTCTTGGAACGCTTCGCCATTACGGCGTCGCGGTTGACGAGGCGGGTTTCCGCACGGCGGCGGCCGTGAAGTACCCCCATGGCATCGCCGAGGAGTGGTTGAAGGCCTGGGCGGGGAAGGGCCAGTTCGCGCGATTCCCGTTCTTCGCGGCCGAGGAACTCTGGACGCGCCTCGAGAAGGGGAGGACCACGCCCTCAGAGCTCACCCAGGCGGTGGCGGCGCTCGCGAAAGCACTGCGCGAGCTGCGCGACGACCAGCCCGACGCACCCGTCGGCGCCACCCTCGCTCGGGCCAACGAGCTCGTGGCGCAGGCGCCTCGGTCGAACGGCGTGCTGGACGAGGCGTTTTCGAGCGAGGTCGAGCTGCACCTGCGCGACTCGGTGGCCGAGCTGAACCAGCTCGCCTTGGGGTTGGTCGAGGACGGGCACGTCGAAGACGCCGACGACCTGGTCGCCATCGAAGAGGCCGTCCTCCCTGTTCTGGGAGGCACCGCGCGGGCCATGGTCCGCGCCGCCAAGGGCGAGAAGGCCGAGGCGTCGGCAGACCTGGAAGCCATCGCGCAGAAGCCCGAAGCGAAGCCCGAGACCCGGCTGGCGGCCCTCGAAGGGCTGCTCGCGATGGGGGCGTCGGAGAAGGCGCACGCGCAGGGCGTCCGGTTGCTCGACGACGCCGAAGCACGGGGCGACCTTCACTTCGCCCTCGCGGTGGGAGAGCGCCTCGTGCACGCGGGCGAACACCTCGGCCCCGAAGCACAGGCCAAGGCGATGGCGCGCTTGCAGCGGCTGACCGAGCTTCACCACGCCGCCCACCCGCACCACGCGCACCGGCGCTGAGGGGGCGAGACGGAACCAGTCGGGGGCGCCTTGGCGTTCCCACGAGCCTGAGTGACGAGCCCGCGCGACGGCATTGGCGCTCGACTCGGCCCCCGTTCGACGTGCTCGAGGCAAGCGCCCCGTGCCTCGTCAATTTTCGGGCATCGGGTGCCAGCAGACTCGCGAGATAGCCAGAGCGACGCGAATTCTCTCGGCCACGTTCTGCGGTTCTTGCGCCAACATCCGGTGCGTCACCCGCATCACGCGCCAGCCCAGGGCGGCCAGCTGGGCGGCGCGGCGCTCGGTCGCCTCGAACTGGTCGCGCGTCAGCGCGTGGTAGGCGAAGCCATCGCACTCGATGGCGAGCGAATGCTCCGGATAGGCGAGGTCGATTTCCCCTGGCTGGCCGTCGAGCGGCTCGAACCCCATTCCGCACATCGGCAGCGGCAGCCCGGCCGCGCGAATGAGGTACCAGGTGCGGACCTCGAGCGGACTGCCGAGGGGTCTGCCCCGGGTCCGGCAATCGGAGAGCGCCCTGCGGAGCACGCACACACCGCGCCGACCCTTCACCGCGAGCTTCTCGAGGCGATGCTCGACGAAGTCGAGGCGGACGAGCCGGCGGCGCCACGCGCTGTCGAGCGCCTCGGCAAGCACCGGTACCTCCAACTCGCCGGCCAGGTCGAGCAGCGTTCGCGCGACGCTGGTGACCGGGACTCCCTGTTCCACCCGCCGGTCTTCGTCCCGGACCCGGCCTGGGTGCACCCTCGAGACGAGGCCCGGACGGCGAGGTTTTCCGGGAACCGTCAGCTCGATTCCCGCGGCCTCGAACCCGTCCAGGCCGTACAGCACCGCCGCCGACCGGTGGCTCGCGACCGCGTCGCCGCCGCCCCACAGGCACGCCGCGAGAAGCCGCTGGCGGAAGGTCTGGGCCGCGGTTCCCACCCGGTACACGCCGGGAAACACGCGCGCGCACTCGCCGGCGCGCTTCGCGCGAGCGAGAGTCGAGGACCTCAACCCCAGGGAGCGCGCTTCCGCTCCGGTGAAGAGCCCGAGGCGACCGCCTGCGATGTCAACCAACTCCCGTGGGAATCTGCCCGCGCCACTCATGTCCCAAAGAAAGCACGTGGGCCTGACGTTCCAGGCGCGAGCGCGTGGCAAGGCGCCTACTTGGGGACTTCTGTGCCGCGGCACACCGTCGGCTGCGGCAAAGTCCCGAACCCCCAGCACCTGACCGGCCATGACGCCGCGGCACGCCAAACTTTTCGCGGCGGCGGCAGGGCTGTCCCGAGGAATGACCACCGGGGACGCGAACTCCCGGCGCAGCGTCGCATCGACCCTCGTCCCAAGGACAACCGTGCCGATCTCAGTCGGGCTACCTTTGGCCGCGGACCGTCCCGGTACCCGGGTCAGACGTGCTCCGAGCGCGGCCCGCGCCTGCGCTCTGGGGACAGCGGCAAGAATGTCCCAAAGAAAGCACCTAGGCCTCCAGTCCCAGCCGCAGACACGTGCCAACCTTGCTTCTTCGGGACATCCGCGCCGGTGGCGGCGGGGGGCGCGCCCTCGGCAGCGGCGTGTCCCGACCCAACCACGCCGGAAGGTCCCGGCGCGAGCGCGCGCCAAAGGTCTGGCGGCAGCGGCGAAGATGTCCCGGAGAAAGCACCGGGGACGCTTCCCGCGCAGCGCCGCATCGATTCTCGTTCTTCGGGACACCCGTGGTGGGGGCTGACGCGCTACCGGCCAATGGTAGGGCCCGAAGCATCCATGCCTGGCGCGCCGGGCGTGGTCACGAGCCGACGTTCCGCCGTCGGGGCGCCTGCGCTCCTGGGCCGGGCTATTTGACGGCTGCGGCACTATTGTCCCCAAGAAGCCTTCAGAGAGGGATTCACTAGGCGCAGCTGCGCATCGACGCTCGTTCCTCCGGACATCTGTGCCGCCGGTGGAAGGCAGCACGGGCGCTCACTGCAGGGATGTCCGCAAGGCAGAACCGGGGCCTGACGCTCCGGGCGCGACATCTCGACGAGGCCCCGCCTTGGTGACGCTCTGCCGCGATGCATCGGGCGCACGGGCGGTTGCGGCAACGATGTCCCGTGGAAGGCGTCTGGACATCACGCTCCGGGCGTAGGTCGCGTGCCCGGGCGGCTTCTTCGGGACATCTGTGCCGCTCGCGGCGCGCCCACCTGCGACTCCGGCGGGAATGCCCCGAAGAGCACTGGGGCCCTGCGCTCCGAACGTCGCGGCGCGCCAAGGTCGCTTCCTCGGGAAATAGGTGCCGCTGGCGGGCGAGGCGGCGAAGCTACCCGACGACCGCGTCCGCTTCGATCTCGACCAGCATCCAGTCCTCGATGAGGCGGCGCACCTCGACCATCGACGTCGCGGGCCGCACCTGGCCCAGCAGTTCGGCGTGCGCCCGGCCCACGGCTCGCCAGTCGCGGACGATGTCCACTACGTAGATTCGCGTGCGCACGACGTCGTCGAGGGTTGCGCCCGCCTGCGCCAGCGCCGCCTGAATGTTCAAGAGCGCCTGCCTCGCCTGGGCGTACGCGTCGCCCTCGACGTGGCCGCCGCCCGGCAAGGTGGCCGTGGTCCCGGTGACGAAGATCAGGTCGCCGGCCCGCACCAATCGCGAGTAGCCGACCAGCGGTTCCCAAGGCGTGCCCGTCGACACCCGAAGGCGCTTCATGGCGCGATCACTTGGGTAGGGACGGAGGCTCGGTCTCGCCCGTTGCCGCCGCGTCCTTCTCGAGCTTGCGGTAGATGGTGCGCGCGGCGATGCCCAACAGCCGTGCCGCCAGCGTCTTGTCGCCCCCAGTGTGGCGCAGCGTCTCGGCGATGGCGCGCCGCTCGATCTCCTCCATCGGCGTTCCGATGGGGATGACGAGCTGGTTGGCCGCGCCGAGCGGGCCCTTCCGGACGCTCTCGGGCAGGTCGCCGACCTCGAGCACCTCGCCCCGCGCCAGCACCACCGCGCGCTCGACCGCGTGCTCGAGCTCGCGCACGTTGCCGGGCCAGGCGTAGTTCTCGAGCACCGACAGCGCCTCGGCCGAGAAGCCGCGCACCGTCTTGCCGTTCTTGGCCGCGTACCGCCTGAGGAAATGGTCCGCGAGCAGCGGAATGTCCTCGCGTCGCGACGCCAGCGAGGGAATCCCCACCTCGACGACGTTGAGGCGGTAGTACAGGTCTTCCCGAAAGCGCCCCTCGGCGACCTCGCGCTTCAGGTCCTTGTTGGTCGCGGCCACCAGCCGGACGTCCACCTTGACCATCTGCGTGCCGCCCAGGCGTTCGAGCTCGCCCTCCTGCAGCACCCTCAACAGCTTCACCTGAGCGGAAGCAGACATCTCGCCGACCTCGTCGAGGAACAGCGTGCCCCCGTCGGCGCGCTCGAAGCGGCCTTCCCGTCGGGCCACCGCCCCGGTGAAGGCGCCCTTCTCGACGCCGAACAGCTCGGCCTCGAGGATACTCTCGGGCAGGGCCGCGCAGTTGACCGCGATGAACGGCCCCTTGGCGCGGGGCGACAGCTCGTGAATGGCGCGCGCGGCCAATTCCTTTCCGGTGCCCGACTCTCCGACGAACAAGACTGTCGCCGACGATGGGGCCGCCTGGCGCACGGTGTCCATGAAGGCGCGGAAGGCGGGGGCCTGGCCGACCATCGTGCGGCCACCGGGAGCGCCCAGGTCGGCCAGCCTTTCCTTCAGGTCGCGGTTCTCGGCGACCAGGGCCTGCTTCTCCATCGCCTTCTGCACGGCCTTGACCAGGCTGTGCCGCTTCAACGGCTTGGTGATGAAGTCGTAGGCCCCGTCGCGCATCGCGGCCACGGCGGTCTCGACCGTCGCGTAGGCCGTCATCAAGACGACCTCGACGTCGGGCCGCAGCGTCCGCGAGGCCTTCAACAATTCCTGGCCGTCCATGCCCGGCATCATCAGGTCGGTGACCAGCACGCCCACCTCGGGCTTCCGCAACAGCGCGAGCGCGTCGGGCCCGTTCGAGGCGGTCAGGGTCGGCACCCCCTCGCGCTGGAAGATGCGCGCCACCGAGTCGAGGTTGGCCTGGTCGTCGTCGACCACCAGCACGGTGACGGGCCCCATCAGTCGCACGTCAAACCGAAGAAGGGGTTGCACGAGCCCGAACAGCACTCGCTGTCGAAGGTGCAACTCTCGTTCACCACCCGGCACCAGCACACGTTGCCGTTGCCCTCGTCGAGGCAGGTGTAGGGGCTGCCCCGGCAGTTGGTGGTCGAAACGCAGCCTTGCAAGCAGGCCCCCACGTTGTCTCCGTACGCGGTGTAGTAGTAGCAGACTCCGACGCCGCCGCAGGCCTTCAACTGGCCGTTGCACAGCCCGATGCAGTAGCCCCCCGGCTTGCCCAGCGCGCAGCGGCCCGTCTCGCACTCTGTGTCGCCAGTGCAGCTGGCGCCGTACTTGGCCAGGCCCTTGTCCTTCTGCTCGCAGAGGTGGCTCCACGGGTTGCAGCCGTAACCAGAACCCGACCCCGAGCATTCCGCGTCGGCCGTGCACAGGGGTTCGCAGTGGTTGTTGGAGTTGGTGGTGTTGGTGTCGGCGTCGAGGCAGGCGAACCCCGCGCGGCACTGGCCGGGGCTGGCCAGCCCCGTCCCCGAGCACTTCTCGCGGCAGACGTTGAAGGTGAGCGAGGCCACGCAGATTCCGCCGTTGCACCCGGTCTGCGCGGCGACGTCGCAGTTGGCGGCGTTCGAGCAGGCTCCGTTCGGCACGCCGGTCGCCGCCTCGGTCAGGCACCTGCCACCGGCGCACTGGCCGTCGGCGGTACACGGCTTGCCGTCGGCGAGGCCCGAGCAGGCGGCGTTGCCCGCGCACTTGGCGTCGCCGCAGTCGATGGCGCGATCGCAGGTGTTGTCGGCGCCGTCGGTGCAGCTCTCGGTGCCGGCCCCCACGCAGTCGGGGTCGAGGCAGTCGGTTTTCGAGTCGGCGTCGTTGTCGATGCCGTCCGAGCAGTCGGTCTCGCGCCGCGCGCCGCCACCGCACGCGCAGCCGGTGCCGCACGACGCGCCGGTGCAGTCGGCGGAGTCGGCGCAGTCGGTCAACCCGTCGCTGTCGTTGTCGAGGCCGTCGTTGCAGTGGCCGCTCTCGGTCGTCGGGGCGACGCAGTTCACGGCCGTGGCGCAGTCGGGGTCGGCGCAGTCGGTCTTCGTGTCTCCGTCGTTGTCCGAGGCGTCGGAGCAGCTCGTTTCCTTCTTCGCCCCCGCGGCGCACAGGCAGCCCGTGCCGCACGACGCGCCGGTGCAGTCGGCGGTGTCGGCGCAGTCGGTCAGCCCGTCACCGTCATTGTCCACGCCGTCGCTGCAGTGGCCGGCCTCGGGCGGAGGAACCCCGCAGTTGGGCGCGGCGGCGCAGTCGGGGTCGGCGCAGTCGGTGAACCCGTCCCCGTCGTTGTCCACCGAGTCCGAGCAGCTCGCTTCCTTCTTCTTTCCGGCCGCGCAGGTACAGCCGGCGCCGCACGACGCGCCGGCGCAGTCGGCGGTATCGGCGCAGTCGGTCAGCCCGTCTCCGTCGTTGTCGACCTGGTCGTTGCAGTTGGCCTCGTGTCGTTCTCCGGCGGTGCAGTTGCAGCCCTGGCCGCACGTCTGGCCTTCGCAGTCCGGGTCGGCGCAGTCGCCGAGGCCGTCGCCGTCGTCGTCGTGGCCGTTGGCGCAGATCTCGGTCCCGGTCAGGCAGGCCGCCTCGGCGAAGCACAACGGGTCGGCGCAGTCGGTCTTCTGGTCGCCGTTGTCGTCGATGCCGTTGGAGCAGTTCTCGGGCCCGAGCGGGTGCTGCGGGTCGGGGTGGGTGGGCGCGCAGGCGGTCAAGGCCAGAGCGACGGCCAAGGCTGGCACGGCCACGAGGTGCCGCAGCGACATCCGTGCTCCGAGGTGACGGGCCCCTGAAACGGCGCCAGGTTATCACTCCTCGGCGGACTCGGAAGGAACGCCGCCCATTCGGGACAGGTCCTCGCGCTTCACGGTCTCGGGGTCGACCTTCTTCACGCTCGCGGTCAACTTGGCCAACGTCGCGTCGAAGTCGAACGGCCCTTCCTTCTTGAAGCGCAGGAAGTTCACCCGGGCCACGACGTAGGCCTTCAGGTACGGGCTCTGCAGCCCGCGCGCCTTCAGCCTCTCGACGACGGCGATGACCGCGTCGTCGAAGGCGAGCAGCGTGTCTGCCCGCGCTGAGCGCACCTCGAGGGCGGCGGCGAGCGGTTTGTCGAAAAACGCCTCGAGGCGCTTGACGATCGGGTTGTAGGCCCCGCCCGAGAACCGCGGCCGCTTCTCGTAGGCGGCCCCCAGGGTCAGGAAGGCGGGCTCTTCGAAGACGTCGGCGAAGTCGCTTTCCTTGCCGGGGCCGAGGGCCGCCATGCCGCGCGCCATGCGGATGACCTCGAGAGACCTTTCCTTCAGGTTGTGGGCCTTCTCGGTGTTGAGCGCCAGAATCTGGAAGGCGAGCTCTTCCTCGGGCAGCACCAACGCCACCACGGCCTTGGCCCCCAACAGGCGCATCGCGCCCAGCCGGTGGTTGCCGTTCGGCGTCCAGTACTTCCCCTCGTGGCGCACGGCGATGATCGGGTCGAGGTAGCGACCCACGCGCTCGAACGCGTTGGCCAGCCGCTTCACGTGCGGTTCGGACAGGTCGCGCTGGTAGGGGGTCGGTTCGACCTTGTCGATGGGCAGCGCGGCCGCCACGACGGTGTGGCCGCCCAGCGGTTCGCGGTACACGGCCAGCGCCGAACCGCCGTCGGCCCGGATCTGGTCGGCCAACCGGGCGCCGTCCTCGGGCACCGTGGCCGAGACGTCCGGCGCGGCCAGCCCCTTCGAGCTCGCTGCGACCTTCTTGCGCGGAGCCTTCCGCGGCCTACCGGTGGAACCTGCCTTCTTGACGGCCATGAGACCCCCTCGTGGCTACTCGCCGCTCACCGTGAGCTCGGCGAAACGAATCGTCGGCGCGGCGGTCGAGCCGCGGAACACCAGGTCGTCGCCGACCGCGTCGAGCCCGGCCATCATGTCGAGCAGGTTGCCGGCCACGGTGACTTCCTGAACCGGGAAGGTCAGCTCGCCGTTCTCGATCCACATTCCGTTGGCGCCCCGGGAATACTCGCCGGTGACGACGTTGAGGCCCCGGCCGAGCATCGCGGTCACGTACAGCCCGCGCTTGACGCCCCGGATGATGGCCTCGGGCGCCTCTACCCCCTTCGCCAGGTAGAGGTTGTTGGTGCCGATGTGCGGCAGCGACCGGTAGCCGCGCGCCGCGTTGCCGGTGCTCGCGGCCTTGGCCTTCCGCGCGGTGAACGAGTCGTAGAGGAAGCTCGTCAAGACGCCCTGGTCGACCAGGGCGGTGCGGCGGGTGGCCACCCCTTCGCCGTCGAAGGGAGAAGACCCGAGCCCCCGGGGCAGCAGCCCGTCGTCGAGCACGGTGAGCCACGCCGGCCCCACGCGCTTGCCCAGCAGCGGCGCCAGCACGCTCGACTTCTTGAACACCGCGTCGCCGTTGGCGGCCGCCGCGATGCCGCCGACGAACGACGCGGCCATCAGCGGGTCGAGCACCACCGACACCTTCTGCGACTTCACCTTCC
>JAHFDQ010000459.1 GCA_023248915.1 Archangiaceae bacterium
CGGGGAGACAGGATTTGAACCTGCGACCCCTTGGTCCCGAACCAAGTGCTCTACCAGGCTGAGCCACTCCCCGAGGTCGCAGCGGATCTATCGGACAGGCCGGTGGGAGTCAACGCCGTGTCCTTGCCGGCGCCATGCGGCCGTCAGCGCAGCGCCCGGATGGCGCCGCCGTAGTCCTTCGCTCCGAAGACGTAGCTTCCCGCCACCAGCACGTCGGCCCCCGCCGCCACCACCTGCTTCGCGGTCTGCGCGTTCACCCCGCCGTCCACCTCGATGTGGGCGGACAGGCCCTTCGCGTCGAGCATGGCGCGCAGGCGCTTCACCTTGTCTACCACCGAGGGGATGAAGCTCTGCCCTCCGAAGCCCGGGTTGACGCTCATCAGGAGCACCAGGTCCACGTCGCCCAGCACCTCTTCCACCATCGCCAGCGGGGTGGACGGGTTCAGCACCACCCCCGCCTTCGCCCCCAGGCCCCGTATCTGCTGCAGGGTGCGGTGCAGGTGCGGGCAGGCCTCGGCGTGCACCGACAGCCAGTCGGCCCCGGCCTTGGCGAAGTCGGCCACGTACTTCTCGGGCTCGACAATCATCAGGTGCACGTCGAGCGGCACGGTGGCGGCCTTCTTCACCGCCTGCACCACCAACGGCCCGATGGTGAGGTTCGGCACGAAGCGCCCGTCCATCACGTCCACGTGCAGCCAGTCGGCGCCGGCGGCCTCGACCGCCTTCACCTCTTCGGCCAACCGGCCGAAGTCGGCGGACAACAGCGACGGCGCTACCAGCACCTTGCGAAGAGTCATGGCGCCGCCTTTCTAACCGCTTCCTCGAGCGACCGATACATGGCCCGCACGTTCTTCTCGCGGCTCGACGCCAAGGGCAGCGGCTTCAAGGGAAACTCGGGCAGCGTCACCTCGGCCACCGCCTGGTCCTCGGTCTTCCCTTTCGCCACCTGCGCGCGCACGGCCGCTTCCAGGGCCGCCAGGTAGTCGCGGGACCGCCCAGCCCTCGCCCGGTCGACCACCTCGCCGTGCCCCGGCACCGCCTTCTCGAAGTCGAGCTTCATGAGCGAGTCCAGCGCGCGCCGAAAGCCCAACAGGTCGCCGCCGTTGGCGGTGTCGGCGTACGGCTCGTAGCCGTCTAGCAACAGGTCTCCGGCCACCAGCACCTTCTCCTCGGGGAAGTACACCACCAGGTCTCCGTCGGTGTGCGCGGGCCCGAAGTGCAGCACCCGCACCTCGCGGCCCCCGAGCACCAGCCGCACCTCGTTCTCGACGTCCACGAAGGGCACCGCGCGCAGCTTGCCGTCCCGGTCGGCCGCCTGCAGCCGTTCGCGAGTGCGCGGGTGCACCAGCACCGCCCCCACGTCGGGAAACACCCCCAGCCCCCCCGAATGGTCGCCGTGCACGTGCGTCAGCACCACCCGCCGCACCCGGCGCCCGAGGTCAGTTTCTACCGCGCGCTTCAGTCGGCGGGCGAAGTCGGCCATCTTCACGTCCACCACCAGCGCTTCCCTGCCCTGCAGCCACACCGCGCTGTTTCCGCCTCCGCCCAGGTACAGCCTCAGCCGGTCGCCCAGGTCGACCCGGGTGACGTGCAAGAACATGCCGGCGCCGCAGCCCCCGAGCGCCCACAGCGCCCCGAGCAGCAGCCACGGCCGACGTGCTAGAAACCGTCCTCGCATCCGCGCTCCCGCGCCGTAACCGACTCGCCTTGCGCTCCGACCTCGCCCCCGCCGCCCCGCCGCTCGACCCGCTGGCCCGCCGGGTCGAGAAGCTCACCTCGATTCTCGACGTCGCCAAGGCGATGACCGCCGAGCGCGACGTCGACGCCCTGCTGAACCTCATCCTGGCCGAGGCCGTCAAGGTGGTCGAGGCCGATCGCTGCTCGCTCTTCGTGCTCGACCGCGAC
This sequence comes from Archangiaceae bacterium, assembly GCA_023248915.1. Taxonomy (GTDB): domain Bacteria; phylum Myxococcota; class Myxococcia; order Myxococcales; family Myxococcaceae; genus JAHFDQ01. The sequence continues at coordinate 1,906 of JAHFDQ010000459.1, forward strand.
AAGAACGAGCTCTGGTCCCGCATCGCCCAGGGCGAGAGCACCGAGATTCGAGTGCCCGTCGGCAGCGGCATCGCCGGCACGGTGGCCCAGACCGGCGAAGTCATCAACATTCCCGACGCCTACGCCGACGAACGGTTCAACCGCTCGTACGACCGGGCCACCGGGTACCGCACCCGCACCATTCTGTGCGTGCCGATGCGCGACACCAAGGGCGACGTCACCGGCGTCATCCAGGCGCTGAACGCGGTGGAAGGGGCGTTCGACTCGGAAGACGAAGAGCTGCTCATCGCGCTCGGCGGCCAGGCCGCGGGGGCCATCGAGAACGCGCTGTTGCACGACGAAATCACCCGCCTCTTCGAGGGCTTCGTCAGCGCCTCGGTGGTGGCCATCGAGTCCCGCGACCCCACCACCGCCGGCCATTCCGGCCGGGTGGCATCGCTGACCGTCGCCCTGGCCGAAGCCGTCGACCACCTGTCGACCGGCCCCTACGCCGGCACCCACTTCGGTTCGGCCGACCTGGTCGAGCTTCGCTACGCCTCGGTGCTGCACGACTTCGGCAAGGTGGGCGTGCGCGAACCGGTGCTGGTGAAGGCCGACAAACTCTATCCCGACGAGCTCGAGGTGCTGCGCCACCGCTTCGACGTCGCCCGGAAGGACAAGCAGCTCGAGTCCTACCGGCGCCGCTTCGAGGCGGTCAAGGCGCGGGGCGAGAAGGCGCTCGCCGACATCGACGCCGAGGAGAACGCGCGTCTCTCGGCCGAGCTCGCAGAGCTCGACCAGGCGCTGGAATTCATCCTCGCCTGCAACAAGCCCACGGTGCTGGCGCAGGGCGGCTTCGAGAAGCTGACCGGCATCGGCCAGCTCGCGTTCGCCGACGGGCGCGGGCAGCCGCAGTCGCTGTTGTCGCGCGCCGAGGTGCAGACGCTGTCCATTCCCAAGGGCTCGCTCTCGGCGGTCGAGCGGAAGGAGATAGAGTCTCACGTCACCCACACCTTCCGCTTCCTCAGCCAGATTCCGTGGACGAGGGCGTTGAAGCGCGTGCCCGAGATTGCCTACGCCCACCACGAGAAGCTCGACGGCAAGGGTTACCCCCGGTCGATTCCCGCGCAGCAGATTCCGGTGCAGTCGAAGATGATGGCCATCTCGGACATCTACGACGCCCTCACCGCCGCCGACCGCCCGTACAAGCGCGCCGTGCCGCACCCCAACGCGCTCGACATCCTCTCCAAGGAAGCCGGGGCGGGGCAACTGGACCTGGACTTGTTCAAGGTGTTCGTCGAGGCCGAAGTGCCCCGGCACGCGCTGAAGCTGAAGTAGCCCCGCTCATGCCCGGGACGAGCGAAGCAGCACCCGCAGGTTCTGCTTTTCCCAGCGCACCGCCGCCTCGTACAGCGGCCACTTCTTCTCGCGTTCGCGAAACGCCCTCGGGTGGTGCACCCGGCGCCCCGGGCGGGACGGGCTGGGGAAGAGCTGGTGCAGCATCTCGTGGAAGACGATGAACTCGACGAAGAAGGCGGGCACCTCGGGCCGGTCGAGCGCCGGGTGCACGCGAATCTCCTTCGACTGATGGTCATACACGCCGAGGCGAATCGACTTTCTGCGCCGGCGCCGGGGCATGCGGCCCCAGCCGATGCGCGCGTCGATGGCGCCTTCGAATTGCTCGGCGTTCACCCGGTCGAAGACCTGGCTCAGGTCGAAGCACCGGCCGCGCGGGTCGAGCTCGGTGTCTTTGCGACCGTCCTGCCGGATGAGCGGCTGCCGGCCCCGGATGTAGTCGTCGAGCACCGGCCCCGCGCCAGCGTGGCCTCGCCCGGCGTAGTTGGCGATGGCCTGCACCACCGGCTCGGGCGCGTCGAGGAACATGTGGTGCACCCGCAGCCTGAGGGCCGAGGTGGCGCGGCGGAAGCTGACCATCGTCGACCGGTTGTCGGTGACCGCCAGCCGCACCGGCACCCCCAGGTCGCGCGAGAGCCGGTGCGCCAGGTGGTCGGCCTTGGCCAGCACCTGGTCCTTCGGCGGCAGCGGCCGCAGCGCGGCGCGCGGGGCCTCGAAGAGCGACAGTTGAAACGGTGCCGAGTTCACGAGGAAGGGAATCCTACCCCTCGGCCCACGAAGCTCAAGGTGCCCCGAGCCCTCGGGCGGTTCTTCGTGCGTGGTCCTGCACACTCTCGCGCAAGAGCGCCGTGAGCCTCGACAGCGAAGCGTCATCGAGCCCGAACGCGGCGGCCAGCGCCTCGACGCCGTCGGCTTCGTCCACCGCCAGGCAGCGGGGCTCATCCGGTTCGGCGCCGGCGCTCGGTCCCGCGAGGACGCTCACCGTGCCGTCCGGCCACGGCTCGAACGGGTAGAGCCGGCACGCCACCGGCCGCGCGTCGAAGGGCAGGCGACAGCCGGATTCCGGGTCGAAGAGCGCGCACGCTCCGCTGACGACTTTCAAGGTGAGCCGCCGCGGCGCGTGGCGGAAGTAGCCGGCGAAGAGCGGCCGGCGTTCTTCGTAGGCCCGCGCCTCTTCCAGCGTCAGCCATTCTTCGGCGACGAAACGCGAGGGTGGCGTGGAGAGAGCAGTCCCGGCACGCTCGATGTCCCTCAGCGTGAGGGTCGCGAGCGCTTCGCCCGGCCCGGCCTCGCAGCACGAACGGCCGAGGGCGGTGTGGCAGCGGGCGCAGGGGGACGTGGTCAGCGGTTGTCGCTTCCGAGGGGCCGCCCGCGACTCCGCTCGGGCTGAACGGAGTCGGAGCGCCCCACCGCCTCAAGGCGCCTAGATGGGGTTGCCGAAGATGCCGTACAGGGCGCGCATGATTTCCAGGCTGCGGACCGAGTCGCGCACCTTGGCTTCCCACTCGGCGGCGGTCAGTCCGTCGACAGGGGAACCGGCGGCCTTGGCCTGTTCCCACTTCGTCCGGTAGACGTTGGCGCTCTCGAGCAAGGTGGGCGCCGCGGTCTGGCGGGTGTCGCCGTTGCGCTTCACCGACGCGTAGACGTAGCCGCCGAACGGGTCGGAGAACTGCACCACGGTGAAGCCGGTGGCCGGGGTGAGGCTCTCGCCCGAACCGAGCCGGTAGATCTGGTTATAGGTGCCGTACCGGTTGTCGTAGAAGCTGTTGAAGTTCCCCATGGTGAAGACTTCGGAATAGAAGCGCGTGCTCCAGGTCGGGGTGGCCGCCACTTTCTCGCCCGGCAGCGAGTTGCCCGAGCCGTCGATGAGCGACGGCGCCGGAGGCGGGTAGACG
>JAHFDQ010000460.1 GCA_023248915.1 Archangiaceae bacterium
CCCGCGGAGTCCTCGCTGAACTCGAGGAACATGCGGTGCCGCCGCTTGGCTCGCGCCAGCTCGGCGCCCGACACGACGCGGTCGCACAGCCCGCCCAACGTCCGGCAGACCTCGTCGAAGACTTCGGCGGAACTCTTCGGCGCGCTGGCCGCGTCGACCTCGAACAGGCCGACGTCGTCGTAGAACTCGAGCGAAGCGTGCACCGAGTAGGCCAGGCCGCGCCGCTCGACGACCTGGTACGGCAGCCGCGACGACAGGCCGTCGTCGAGCACACGCCGCAGCACCTGCACCACCGGCGCGTCGGGGTGCCGTTCGGGCACGGTGCGGAAGGACAGGCGGAACTCGGTCTGCGACTCGCCGTGGTCCACGTGCTCGAGCCACGGCCCTGAGGGAGAGGGCGGCGGCGGGGCTTCGGTGGTGGCCGGCCCCCGGGGCAGCGCGCGAAAGGCCCGAGCCGTCCGCTCGACTACCTCGCCGCGGCGCACCCGGCCGGCGACCGCGACCACCAGGTTGCCGGCGACGTAGTTCTCTTCGAAGTGGTCGACCAACTGGCGCCTTCCCAGCGCGCGCACCGTCTCGGGCGTCCCGGCGATCTTCAGGGCCAAGGGGTGGCCGGCGAACAGCCGCCGCTTCGACAGGTTGTCCAGGTCGATGTCGCGGCCGCGCTCGTCCACCTCGTCGAGCATCTCTTCGAGGATGATGCGGCGCTCGGTTTCCAGGTGCCGCAGTCGGGGCCGGGTCAGCATGTCGCCCAGCACGTCGAGGCCCACCCCCACCTGGTCGGGGTGCACCGGGGTGAAGTAGTAGCCGTGGTCTCGGGTGGTGATGCCGTTCAGGTTGCCGCCCGCGTCCTCGACGCGCGCGTTCATCTCGACCGTGTCGGGGTAGCGGGCGCTGCCGCGGAAGAACATGTGCTCGAGGTAGTGGCTGACCCCGCTGGTGGCCGGCGTCTCGTGGCGCGAACCCACCCGGACGTAGGCCGCCACCATCGCGGCGCGCAGGTGCGGCGCCTCGACGGTCACCACCCGAAGCCCGGACGGCAGCACGTCGCGGAAGTACCGGTGGCTCATGCGCGCTTCAGCCTCACCACGAAGGTGGTGCCGCCGCCGGGCGGGCTCTCGCAGTCGATCGACCCGCCGTGCGCCTGGACGATCTGGCGCGACACCGCCAGCCCCAGCCCGGTACCGCCTTCCTTGGTGGTGAAGAAGGGCTCGAACACCCGCGCCTTCACCTCGGGCGCGATGCCATGGCCGCTGTCGGCGAACTCGATCTCGACCTGGCCGTTCTTCGCCTCTGAGCGCACCGTCAGCCGGCCGCCGCCAGCCATCGCCTCGCGGCTGTTGCGCAGGAGGTTGAGGAACACCTGGCGAAGCTGCCCCTCGTCGGCGAGCGCCTTCGGAGCCGTGGGGTCGAGCTTCTTCACCACCTCGACCTTCGAGCGCTGCAGCTCTTCATTCGAGAAGTCGAGCACGCTGGTCACCACCTCGTTGATGTCTTCGGGGGTCAGCGTCGGGTTCTGGGGCCGGGCCAGCTTCAGGTACTCGGCGGTGACCTCGGCCAGGCGGTCGACCTCGCGGGTCACCGAGGCGAGCAGGTCTTTCGCTTCCTGGGCCTCGGCCTCGCTGCCGAAAGTGGCTCGGGCCAGCGGTTCTTCGAGCATCTCGACGTTGAGGCCGATGGACGACAGCGGGTTGCGGATCTCGTGGGCGATCTGCGCGGCGATGCGCCCGGCCGCGGCCAACTGCTCGGCGCGTAACAGCGCCCGCTGCTGCTCTTCGAGCTGCGCCTCGCGTTCCTTCAGCGAGCGCGCCATCTTGTCGAACTCGCGGGCCAGCACCGAGATCTCGTCGTCGCCGCGAACTCCGAGCTGGGCGCTGTAGTCGCCCTGCCCGATGCGGGAAACGCCCTCGGTCAGGGTGCGCACCGGCCGCAGCGTCCGGGCCGACAGGGTGGTCATCAACAACCCCACCCCGATGGCCAAGAGCGACAGCGCGATGATGGCCACGCCGGTGCGCCGTTCGCGCTTCTCGGCCAGGCCGACGCGCTCGAGGATTCGCGCCTCGAGCGAGTGGTGCAACAGGCGAATGCCGACGCCGATCGACGCTTCCATCTGCTTCACCCGGTCCATTCGGGGCGTGACGACGGCGTAATCGGGGTGCTCGGCCTCGAGGCCGGTGAAGACGGCGTCGGCGGCCTGCTCGTACTCGTCGTACCGGTGCGCCAATTCATCGAAGCGCTGCTCGACCTCGTGCACGAACGGCGCTTCGGCCTCGGGGGCGAACTCGAGCACCTTCCGGGCGGCGTCGCGGCCTTCGGAGATTTTTTGCGCCATCAGGCCGGGGAAGTACAGCCGCGCCAGTCGGATGAGCGCGCGCCGCGTCTCGACGCTCTTCTCGTCGAGCAGCCGCTCGGTGTCACGCGACTGGTTCTTGTGAAACGTCTCGATGGCCGCCGCGTCCTGCGACAGGTTCAGGTACCCCTCGCTCACCAGGCGGATCTCCACCTGGTTCCGGTGCATCTCGGCCACGCTGAAGATGGAAACGGCCCCGAACGTGGCCAGCACCACCGCGTAGCCCAGGAAGATTCGGGTCGAGAGGGACAGCCGCATCGTGAAGGGAACTGCGCTCCTTGGTTCAGGTTACATTGACCCGGCGGGTGGGTGATCGGTACGCTGCCGGGCCACTTCGGCGCAAGTTGGCGCCTTATAAGCCGATTCGCCCCGCGGGATGGAGAAGATGGTTCCGAGTGATTTGAAGCGGCGAGCGGGGGCGGTCCTGCTCGCCTGGCTGGCTTTCTCGAGCACCGCGCTGGCGGCTACACCGCCGAGGCTGGTCGTCGTTCCGTTCGGACAGGGCGATGGGGCTCCCGAGGGGGCCGGCGCCCGCTTCGCGGGGCTGGTGGCGGACGAGCTGAAGTCGCGCGACGAAGAAGTCACGCTGGTTGCGGCTGCCGCGGCCAAGGCGGCGCCGGCGCCCGTGGCGAAAGCGGCCATGCCCTCGGTAGACCCGCTCGCCCTCTTGGCCGAGGGGAAGCGGGCGCTGGCCGACTTGAAGTTCGACGAGGCGGCGACGAGCCTCAGGCGCGGCCTCGACCTGTCCCTGGCCGACCCCGCGAACGCCGACTTCGCGCAGGTGCTGGACGGGTACGTTTCGCTGGCGGTGGCCGCGTTCCGGCAGGGCGAAGAGAAGGCCGCCCAGGCCGCGCTGGTGGCCGTCGCCCGGTTCGACCCGGCGTACAAGCTGGCCGAGGGCAAGTACCCGCCCGTCTTCCTGCGCGAGCTCGACAAGGCGAAGAAGCGCGTGGCCAAGGCGGGCAAGGGGGCCATCTCCGTCGAGGGACCGCCGGGGTCGACCGTCTTCGTGGACGGGCATGACCTGGGCATGGCCCCCGCGCTCGCCGAGAACCTGGCGGCCGGTCAGCACTACGTGAAGGTGGTGGCGTCGAGCGGAAACCTCTTCGGCCAGGCCGTCGAGGTGAAGGGTGGAGTGCACAAGGTGAAGGCGGTCTTCGTCGGGGCGGTCGCGATGGCCGCCACGGCCGGGCCGAGCGCGCCGCGAGTCGGCCCGGTGCTCGACGGCGACGCCGCGGGCCGAATCGCCCAGTACGCGCGCGCGGTCGGAGCGGACTACGCGCTGGTGGGCGTCGTCTACCGGTCGGGCGAGCACCAGGTCACCGCCGCCACCGCGCTGTACTCGGTGAAGCGCCAGGGCTTCGCGGCGCTGCCGGCGTTCTCGCTCGATCACGAGCTGTTGACCGCCTACGTCGAGGCCTTCAAGTTGGCCGAGGCTTCGGCCAAGAAGGCGGCCGCGTTCGGATCGCCGGTGGCGTTGCCGCTCATCTTGGTCGCCGAGAAGCCTCCGGCGGTGGCGGCGGGTGCGCCACGGCCCGCAGACGTCGAGGTCGCGGCCCCCAACGCCACGCGAGTCGCGCTGAAACCGGCGCCGGAAGCCACGGCGAACGGGGCCTCCGCGGGCACCGACGGCAACGGGCGGGTTCGGGCGCTGGCGCGGCCGAGCACCTTCGAGGGCGACGGCCCGGCCGTCCCCGACGCCCCGGGGGACAAGCGCCCCGAAGTCTCGCGGGGCACGCCGGTCTGGGTTTGGGTGCTCATCGGAGCGGGCGTGGCTGCCGCGGCCGGCGGGGCCTACTATGGAATCAACGAAGCGGCGCGTCCGGTGACGGGCACGGTGACCGACACGTGGTGAGACCCGTGCTGCCGAGGACCGTGGCCGCCTTCGCCGCCGCCGCCTGGTTCGCCGGCTGCGAGCCGAAGGTGGTGGACGTGCCGGTGACCATCGTGACGTCGGCGTGTGACGGCACGCCGCTCACTCAGGTGACGCACCTTCGGGTGCAGGTCTCGGGCGACAAGATCGATGTCCCCCTGCGCGCGGTGTCGTCGGTGTCGTCCGCCGAGCGGCAGGTGCTGATTCCGGAAGTGCCCGCCGGCAAGCGCCGCGTCATCGAGGTGCGGGCCTACGCCGGCGACCCGGCCGCGGGCGGGCAGGTCAAGTCCATCGGCCGGTCTCTGCCCTTCGACGTGCCGGTGGTGGTGCCCGACGTGCCGATGAAGCCGGTGAACGTCTTCCTGCGGCCGGTCGACACCTTCACCCAACCCAGCCTGGTGTCGACGCCGGGCACGTGCAGCCGCCTGTTGAACGCGCGGGCGGGGCACACCGCCACGTTGTTGCCGAACGGGCTGGTCTTCATCGCGGGCGGGTACCAGCAGGCGGCGGGCGGCGCCCGCTCTGCCCTCGACAAGGCCGAGTACGTCAACCCGGCGACCGGCGGCTTCGAAGAGGCCCCCGAGATGGGGCTGGTCAACTCGGCCGGCCTCTTCACGCCGCTGGCCCGCGCCTTCCACACCGCGAACCTCTTGGCCAACGGCCAGGTGTTGCTCTGGATGGGCGAAGAATATTCCAGCGGCGACCTCAACGGCAGCACCGCGCAGCTTCGGGCCAGCGTGCTGCTCTTCGACCCCGGCGGAGCCGCCTATGTCGGGCTGCCTCCGCAGAGCCTGAACAACATCGTCCGCTCGCACCACACCGCGGTGCGCGACGCGACCGGCAAGGTGCTGGTGTTCGGGGGGCTGACCCGGGCGGGCCAGCCGGCCAAGACGGTGGTCGCCGACAA
>JAHFDQ010000095.1 GCA_023248915.1 Archangiaceae bacterium
CATCACCTTCGGCTCGTTGAAGGCCAAGAGCGTGCTGCGCGACGTGTGCCGGGTGTTCGGCCTGCCGTTCTCGGAAGGCGACCGCATCGCCAAGCTGGTGCCCGACCTGCTCGGCATCACCCTGAAGCAGGCCATTTACGGTGACCCCGAGAAGAACATCGCCGGCGAACCTCGCCTGAAAGAGATGATCGACAAGCCGGCGCCGGTGGGGGCGGCCGGGGTGCTCCAGGGCAAAGAGGTGACGTCGAAGGACCTGCTCGAGATCGGCATGGCGCTCGAGGGGCTGCACCGCCAGCCGGGCATGCACGCCGCCGGAGTCGTCATCGCCGACAAGCCACTCTGGGAATACGTGCCCATCTACCAGGCGCCCGGCGAAAAGGCGCTCATCACCCAGTTCGCCAAGGACGAGGTCGAGGCGGCCGGCCTGGTCAAGTTCGACTTCCTGGGGCTGAAGACGCTCACCGTCATCCAGCACGCGCTCGACTTGGCCAACCGGGGCCGGCCGCCGTCCGACCGCATCGAGCGCCACCAGATTCCGCTCGACGACAAGGCCACCTATGATCTCATCTCGCGCGGCGACACCGCCGGCGTCTTCCAGATGGAATCGTCGGGCTTCACCGAGATGGTGGTGAAGCTGCGGCCGTCGTGCTTCGAGGACATCATCGCCGCCGGCGCGCTCTACCGCCCGGGCCCGCTCGACTCGGGCATGGTGGACGTCTTCATCAACCGCAAGCATGGCCGCGAGAAAGTCATCTACCCGCACCCCTCGCTCGAACCGGTGCTGAAGGACACCTACGGCGTCATCGTCTACCAGGAACAGGTGATGCAGATCTCCCAGGTCCTGGGAGGCTACTCGCTCGGCCGCGCCGACCTGTTGCGCCGGGCGATGGGGAAGAAGAAGGCCGAGGTGATGCAGAAGGAACGGGCCGGCTTCCTCGAAGGGTGCGCCAAGAACAAGGTCGACCCGAAGGTGGCGGGCGAGATCTTCGACCTGATGGAGAAGTTCGCCGGGTACGGCTTCAACAAGTCGCACTCGGCCGCCTACGGGCTCATCACGTTGCACACCGCGTGGCTGAAGGCCCACTACCCGGTCGAGTTCCTGGCGGCGCTGTTCACGTCCGAGAAGGACAACACCGACAAGGTGGTGGCGCACATCGCCGAGGCGCGCGCCGCCGGCCACGAGGTGCTGCCGCCCGACGTCAACCTGTCGGACCTCGCCTTCGGCGCGGTGGACGGCCGTATCCGCTTCGGCCTGGGCGCGATTCGCGGCGTCGGCGAGGGGGCCATCGACGCCATCCGCGAGGCCCGCGAGCAGGCCGGCCCCTTCAAGAGCCTGTTCGACTTCAGCGAGCGCGTGGACGCGCGCCGGGTCAACCGGAAGGTGGTCGAGGCGCTGGTGAAGGCGGGCGCCTTCGACTTCGAGAAGCGGCCCCGCAAGGTGCTGTTCGACACCATCGAGCGGGCGATGGAACGCGGGGCTTCCACGCAGAAGGACAAGGCGGTCGGCCAGGGCTCGCTCTTCGGCATGATGTCGGCCTCGGCCGAGAAAGGGTCCGCCGGCAGCCTGCCCAACGAGTACTCGCAGGGAGAAGAGTGGTCCGAGAAAGAAAGGCTGGCGCTCGAGAAGGAAGCCATCGGCTTCTACGTGTCGGGCCACCCCCTGCACCAGTACGAGCGCGAGCTCAGGCGCTACGCGCGCACCACCCTGGCGGTGCAGCGGGCGCGGCGCGATGAGAAGGTGACCGTCGCCGGCATCGTGTCGGCGCTGCGAGAACGGCCCACCAAGACCGGCAAGCGCATGGGCTGGGTGACGCTCGAGGACCTGACCGGTTCGGTCGAGGTCGTCTGCTTTCCGGGCAAGGAAGCCGGCCGGTCGTTCATGGGCAAGGACGGCAAGTGGGCGCGCGGCGGGGCCAAGCCCGGGTTCGACACGTGGGAATCCGCCATCAAGGGCGATGAGCCCATCTTGGTGACGGGTACGGTGCAGATTTCCAGCCGGGACGAGGAAAACCCCACCGTCGAGATCATCGCCGAGGAAGTGAAGTCGCTGCGCGAGGTGCGCGAGAAGCGGGTGAAGCGGCTCGAGGTGCGGGTGAAGGCGGACATGGTGACGGACGAGCGGTTGGCCAGCCTGGCCGAAGTCGCTGGGAAGTTCGCGGGCGCCACGCCGCTCGCCATGTCCATCGAGCTGCCGGGCGAGGCCGAAGCCACTGTGGGCGGCACCACCCTCAAAGTGGCCGTCAGCGACGAGCTGATCGAGGCGGTCGACCGCATCTTCGGGGCCAAGGTCGCCGAGGTCTCCTGACGGCAAGGCGATTCGCCGCGGCGGCGCCTCTTCGCGAAGTGGAAGTCGCGCCACCCTGTGCGATGCTCAGGGCCGTATCAGGGGACAAACCCATTCGAGGAACGTTTCAGGTGCGAGCGTGGACATGGGTGTGGGTCGCCGTCGCGGCCTGGCCGCTGGCCGTGCGCGCCGAGGACGACAGCACCCGGCAGGCCCGAGAGGAAATCGACCGCGACCTGAAGAAGCTGGTCGACATTCCTCCCCCTAGAGTCGAGCTGGTCTTCAACGGGCTGGACGAGCCGAACATGAAGCTTGTCGAGGCCGAGTTCACGCTCGACGGCGCCACGGTGAAGGTGCCTGGGCTGGGCGAATTGGACTCGGCGGGCCCGCACACCCTGTTCACCGGGCAGGTTTCGCACGGCAAACACACGCTGGCGTCGAAGCTGGTCTACACGGACAAGTCGTCGGTGGTGATGAGCGACATCGGCGGGTACCGGTGGAAGATAGGCAATGAGTTTACCTTCCCGGCCCAGCGCGGACTTTCGGTGCGCATCGTCACCACGCCCGAGTTGGTGCCGGGCGCGAAGGAGATCAAAGACCGGATGAAGGTGACCAGCGCCGCCAACGCGCAGATCGTCGCCCGGATGGAAGACGGCAAGATGCCCCCCGCGCCCGTGGCCAACTTGAAGCCGATTCTCCAGGCCCAGGCGAACGAGGTGGCCGCCAAGAAGTCCGAGGAGAAGCGCCAGGCCGCCGAGTTGGCTCAGGCGGCGAAAGACCAGGCCAAGGCCGAACGGCAAGCGAAGGCCGAGGCCAAGAAGCTCGCGAGGGAACTGGCCCTGGCCGAGAAGCGAGAGAGGTCCGAGGTGGCGAAGGCTGCGAGGCTCGCGCGCAATGAGGCCACGAAGACCGGGGCAGGGCGGGCACCGGAAGGGACCGGCCCGGCCGGCGGTACCGAGGTGGCGGTCGCCGAGAAACATGCCGAGGACAGTCCGCGAGCGACGGCTCCCGACGCGGGGGCCGAGGCGCCGAGTGGCGCCACGGGCCCGGTCCTGGCGGCGCCTCTGACAGGTCCCACCGGGGACTTGGCGTTGGACGCAGGGAGTCCTGGCGAGGCCGTCGCGGTGGCCGAGCCCGGTCCGCCGAAGGTTGCCGGGGACATTCCGCTGCTCTACGTGCTCGTGGGAATCGCCGTCGCGCTGGTGCTGGTGGGCGGAGCGTGGTGGCTCCACCGCCGCCGCTGAGGGTTCATTCAACCTGCCCCGTCGTCGCGTTCCGGGACGTGGAGTCCGGCAGGTAGGTAGAGTGGCCGCTCCACATCAATTGAACAGGCCCGACCGACCGGCATCCGCGAGCTTCCGACCGTCCCTGGTCGGCAGCGGTCGCCCCGCGGCCGGCAGTTTCCGGGGCTCCTGTCTCAGGAAAGTTGCGGGGTGCCGGTCTGGCACCCTGGGAAGTTCGCGCCCGGCTCGCCCAGCCAGTTTTCCGGTAGCACCCCTTTAGAGGCCTGCCTACAGCTCGACCTTCACCGGCTTCACGTCCCAAATGTCGCGCGCGTACTCGTTGATGGTGCGGTCGGACGAGAACCGGCCCACCCGCGCCACGTTGAGGATGGCCTTCTTGGCCCAGGCGTCGGCGTCGAGGAAGGCCCGGGTCACGTCGTGCTGCGCCTTCACGTAGCCGTCGAAGTCGGCCAGGCACATGTAACGGTCGTCCTCGAGCAGTGAGTCGACGAGCGGCCGGAACAGCCCCTTGTCCTCGGGCGAGAAGAACCCCGAGCCGATGAGGTCGAGCGCGTCCTTCAACCGCGGGTTCGCGTCGTAGAGCTCTCTCGGCCGGTAACCCTCTCGCCGCCGCGCCAGTACCTCGTCGGCCGTGAGCCCGAAGAGGAAGAAGTTGTCGGGCCCCACCGCCTCGCGAATCTCGATGTTGGCGCCGTCGAGGGTGCCGATGGTCAGGGCGCCGTTCAGCGCGAACTTCATGTTGCCGGTGCCCGAGGCTTCCATGCCGGCGGTCGAGATCTGTTCTGACACGTCGGCGGCGGGGATGATGCGCTCGGCCAGCGACACCCGGTAGTTCGGCAGGAACGCCACCTGAATGCCCGTCTGGCTCGCCTCGCTGTTCACCACCTCGGCGACGCCGGTGATGAGGCGGATGATCAGCTTCGCCCGCTGGTACCCCGGCGCGCTCTTCGCCCCGAACAGGAAGGCCCGGGGCGGGTTCTTCGCCGCGGCCTGGGGGTTGCGCCGCGCGTCCATCCACAAAGTCACCACGTGGAGCGCGTTCAAGAGCTGCCGCTTGTACTCGTGCAGCCGCTTCACCTGGACGTCGAAGATGGCGTCGGGGTTGAGGCTCACCCACAACAGGTCGCGGACGTGGTTGGCGAGGTCTTCTTTGTTGGCCCGCTTCGCCGCGCGGAAAGCCGCCACGAACTCGGCGTCGCCGGTGAGCGGTTCGAGCTCGGCCAGCCGATCGAGGTTGGTGATCCACCCGTCGCCGATTCGCGAGGTGATCAGCTTCGACAGCCGCGGGTTGCACAGGGCCAGCCACCTTCGCGGAGTGACGCCGTTGGTCTTGTTGTTGAACCGTTCGGGGTACATCTCGGAAAAGTCGCCCAGCACGTCGCGCTTCAAGAGGTTGGTGTGCAGCTCGGCCACCCCGTTGATGCTGTGCGAACCGACCACCGCCAGGTGGGCCATGCGCACCGTCTTCTCGGGCCCCTCGCTGATCAGCGACATGCGCTCGAGCCGGGCGCTGTCGAACGGCCAGCGAATCTGCACCTGCCGAAGAAAGCGGTGGTTGAGCTCGTAGATGATCTGCAGGTGGCGCGGCAGCAGCCGCTCGAACAGGTCGACCGGCCAGCGCTCGAGCGCTTCCACCAGCAGCGTGTGGTTGGTGTAGCCGAAGACCGCCGCGGTCATCGCCCAGGCCTCGTCCCAGGGGACGCGCTTCTCGTCGACCAGCACCCGCATCAGCTCGGCCACCGCGATCGCCGGGTGGGTGTCGTTGAGTTGGATGGCGACCCGCTTCGGCAGATCGAGGAAGTCGGTGTGCGACTTCATGTACCGCCGCATGATGTCGGCGATCGAGCAGGCGACGAAGAAGTACTCCTGCTTCAAGCGCAGCTCTTTGCCGGCCTGGTTCTGGTCGTTGGGGTAAAGGACTTTCGAGATGACCTCGGAGTCGTTCTTCGCCACCACCGACCGCTCGTAGTCGCCGTCGTTGAAGAGGGCCAGGTCGAACTCGGCCGAGGCCCGCGCCTGCCACAGGCGCAGGGTGTTGACGGTGGCGTTGCCGTAGCCGGCGATCGGCGTGTCGTACGGCACGCCCAGCACCGTCTTGCCTCCCACCCAGCGCGAGACCCGCCGGCCGTCGCCCGCAAGGTGCTGCTCGACCTCGCCGCCGAAGCGCACCGCGACGATCTTCTCGGGCCGGACGATCTCCCACGGGTTGCCGAACTTCAGCCACTCGTCCGCCCGCTCGACCTGGTACCCGTTCACGATCTCCTGCGCGAAGATGCCGAACTCGTAGCGGATGCCGTACCCCATGCCCGGCAACCCCATGGTGGCCATCGAGTCGAGGAAGCAGGCCGCCAGCCGCCCCAGGCCCCCGTTGCCGAGCCCCGCGTCGGGTTCCAAATCCAGCAGCGCCTCGAAGTCGGTGCCCGCGTCCATCAGGGCTTCGCGGGCGGCGTCCATCAGGCCCATGTTCATCAGGTTGTTGCCGAGCGCGCGCCCGAGCAGGTACTCGGCCGAGAGGTAGTAGGCGCGCTTGACGTCCTGCTCGTAGTAGGCGCGCTGCGTCTTCACCCAGCTTCGGGCCAGCCGATCGCGCACCGTGGTGGCGAGCGCGAGAAACCGGTCATAGGCGGTCGCGGTCTCGAGGTTCTTCCCCCGCGTGTAGTGCACGTGGTCTTCGAAGGCGCGTCGAATCGAAGCCGGGTCCATGCCCACGCGGTCGGTGGGGGAAGGCTTCGACTTGCCGGCGCTCTTGTCGGCGGCAGAAAGGGCCATGTCACTCTCCAGTAATGGGCAGGCGGCGCGAAAGTGTTGGATAGACCATTTCACGGCGTGACTCCACGCCGGTCGCGCGCCCACTGTCCGGTCGGAACGGCGCTACTCGGGCTGCTCGGGCACCAGCCCCATGGCCGCGACGGGCACCGCGTCGAGCCGCGCGGCGAGCGGAGCGATCTTCACCGCGAAGTCCGACCGCAGGTCGGCGGGCACCGGGTCGGCGCGGGGGAACTTCTGGCTGAGCGGGTTGATGAAGGCGCCTCCGCGCTTCAGCGCGAAGTGCAGGTGGGGGCCGGTCGACATGCCGGTCGAACCCGACAGGCCGATCACCTGCTTCTGCGACACCCGCGCCCCGGGCCGCACTCCGTCGCCCAGCTTCGACAGGTGCAGATAGCAGGTCTCGAGGCTGTTGAAGTGGCGGATGCAGATCATGTTGCCGCCGCCCTTGTCCCACCCGGCGCGCAGCACCGTCCCGTCGGCAACCGCCCAGACCGGGGTGCCGACCGGAGTGCCGTAGTCGACGCCGTTGTGGGCGCCCACGTAGTTCAAGATGGGGTGGAAGCGCATGCCGAAGCCCGAGGTGAGCTGCGCGTACTTCAGCGGGCTCTTCAGGAACGTCTTCCGCGCGGACGAGCCGTCCTCGAGGAAGAACGACCGGGCACCGCCAGGCAGCTCGTACCGGAACACCCGCTTCTTGCCCACCGTCGAGCCGACGTAGGAAGCCGCCAGCACGTCGCCGTAGCGAAGCACGCGGCCCTTCGACACGAACTTCTCGATGAGGGCGCGGGCCCGGTCTCCCCGCTGCACGTCGCGGTAGAAGTCGATGTCCCAGGCGAAGACGTCGGCCAGGTCGGTGGCGATGGAAGGGTCTTCCCCCGCGGCCAGCGCCGCCTCCCAGATCGAGCTGGTCACCTCGAGCTCGACCACGGCCAGGCGCTTCTCGACCTCGATCTCGCGCTTCGCCGCCACGAGCCGGTCGCCGTCGCGGCGCACCAGCCACTCGTCCTGCGGCCCGCGCCGGTAGTCGAGGAAGTCCAGCACCCCGTCGGAAAGCACCACCCGCACCTGGTCGCCCGGCCGCGCCTTGCGGAACTCGAACACCCCTTCGAGCGCGGACAGCACCCGCTCGGTGGTGGCGTCGTCGAGGCCTGAAGCCCTGAGCGCATGGGCCACCGTCTGGCCCGACTCGAGCCGGCGGTTGTGCACCACCTCCGCCGCGTCGGCGGCGAACGCGCACAGGCACAGGCAGGCGCCGAGGGCGCGGGAGGACGTCATCCGGGCTTGGTGGAGAGCGGGGGAGCCAGCCGTGCGATTGTAGATGACCTCGGCCCGACGGCAAAATCGCGCTCGGGCGCCTTCAGGAATCTGATGCAGCCACGACGGACCTGTCTCGAAGCCCGATGCGCTGCGAAGCTCGCCTCGACTGGCGACTCCGACGGAAATCGGTCGCCGGCATCGTTCCTGCTAGGGGCGGCTTCATGCTCAAACCTGTATTGTGGGTGCTGGCCGCCGTCGTCTTCGCGGGGTGCTCCCAGTCGGGGAATTGCCCCGACTGCTGCCCAGCGGGTGATCCCGGCACCGAGCCCTTCGAGATTCGCTGCCGGATTGTCGGGGCGGACGGATGGCCCATCATCGGCGCATCGGCCCGGTGTACGCAGGCGGATGCCGGCGCGGTCAGCGATTCGATCGGGGCGTTCGCGATTGGCAGCACAATCAGGACCTGCGGCATCGCCGCAGGGAATGTCGCTTGCGGAAACGTTCAGATCGTCGAAGACGGTGGCGTGCTGAGGGTGACGTTGAGGGGGACCGACGCCGGCGAGACCGAAGTGAGTTCGGCCCTTCTCACCGGCGACGGTTGCCTGCTCACTGGAGGCTGACCGCGTCATCGGTCGGAGAATCGCGCGAGCGATTGCTTCCACTTTAGTTCGAGGTTCGCTCCACTCGCGAACCCCCTCTTCTTGACGAGGCGAAGCAACCGGCTGACGGCCGCAAGGTCGGCCTTCGTGGCGTCTTCGAGAAGGGTGGCTATGTCGATGAAGTCCTGCGGGCGCCTGTCCGGGTGGGCGGCGACCAGCTTCATGGCCAGCAAGTGGGTTCGCTGGGCAACAGGCAACCGGAAGTCGGTCATCACCGTTGCCAGAGAAGCGGCAGCGACTACCTCGGCCTCGACCCCGGAGGCGGCGAACAACAAGTCCACCAGAATGCCAGGCGCCGCGGGCGACACGAACCGAACGGTGCCGATGTGCCCGGTCGGCTCATGTTCGAACATCGTGACGAGCCTATAGCCCCGCTGTTGAAGCGCGTGTACCAGTTGCTCGGCGTCGGCGTCGGAGTCGGCGGCCACCGCGAGGTCGACGTCGCGGGTGAATCGCGGTTCGGCCCGCGCGCCTACCGCCAGCCCCCCGACGAGCGCCCAGCGTTGGTCGAGGTCTTCCAGGTCTCGGGCAATCCGCTCGACTACCCGCCTCAGCGCGGTCTTGGCTTGCGGCACGTCTTGGCGCTCCCAAACGCAGGCGGGGGTTTGTCGGCGAGCCACGCGACCAACATGCGGTCGATCGCCCGAGATGAGGCCCGGGGGTGCTTCTCTTCCAGGCGGGACCTCATCATCGCCAACCCGGCGTCGAACAACTCGAACGCCACGCCAAGCTTCGCACCCGCGCTCTCGCGGCGCGCCGGTCGGCCTCGGCCCAAGCGGAAGGATGGAACCAGGTCAGATGAAGCCACGGATGGACTGTATTCATTCGCCGGGTTCCGCCCAAGGCCTGACCCGTGAAGTACGCACCACCTCACGCCCGTCTCGCTCGCCGAGGCCATGGTGAGCGGCCCCCGCCATCGCCTATAACGCCCGCATGCCCACGCGAATTGGCAGCCCGACGACTCGTCCAGCGGCTCCGTCTCCTCGCTCCCCCAAGCCCAAGCCGGCTCTTCAGCCCGCGCCGAGCGGCCGGCCCCGCACCGACGGGTTCGCCCCCGGCGCCCCGGCGAACGGGGCGGCGATCTCCGGGACGACCGCCGGACTCCACCTCGCGGGGACGGTGGCGCTCGGCGGCACCGGCAGTCGGACAACGAAGGAAATCCACTCGCTCGCCACCCGCGCCGACTTCGACAAGCTGTCCGACCAGGCCACCGGCGCGGGCGCGGCCGGAATGCCCGAGGTGAAGTTCCTCCTCGATCGCCAGACCGGCAAGCTCTACTTCATCCCCAAGGAGTTTCCGTACCACTACTCGTTCGCGACCCAGGTGCTCGGCCTGCACGAGTCAGTCGAGCAGTTCAACCACGAGGCCTATCTCGACCCGAACCGGCGCTTCGTCGCGGGCACGGTGACTTCCTACGACAACTACGTCGACCCGAGCGGCAAGAAGGGCAAGCTCGGGCTCAGCTTCTGGTCGACCGACGTGGTCCGTTCGCCGCTCCTGCTCGAGACGTACAAGGCCGTCGAGAAGGGGCTGGCGTTCGCGGACGGCAAGCCCTTCTACCACCCAGGCGGCGAGAGCCAGGAAGCCCTGCTCGACAAGGACAACGGCGCCGACAAGAAGGCGCTCGCGGCCGCGAACATTCCCATCTTGAGCAACACCGAGCTGTCCAAGAGCTTCGACTTCTCGGCGCTGAACACCGGCGTCAGCTTCGGCACGCTGCGCGTCGTTCACGGCAACGGCGCCGGCGAACCCAGCCCCACCCGCCACGACGTCGCCATCTACGCCGACGAGGTGCCCGCCACGCTGCCGCCCCTGGCCGGGGTCGCCACTCCGCTGCCCCAGACGTACCTCAGCCACGACGCGTTGAAGGCGCGGCAGGACCACACGCCGTACGCCTACTCCCGCGACATTCTCAAGGACCCGAAGGTGGCGGCGCTCGAGGGCAAGGTCGTCCGGTACGAGGTGACTCCGAATGGGTACCAGCTTCGCCAGGCCACGCAAGGAGAGGCCGACGCCTACTTCCTGAAGCTGCGCCCGAAGAAGAACCAGGTGCTGAAGCCCGACCTCACCGTGAAGTCGATGGCCGACCTCGACGTGGTGAAGTTCAAGAACGCGCGCGCCTACGGTTCCAAGGCGTCGAACGTGGCCGAGCTTCACCAGCTTCAGAAGAGCGGCAAGCTGAACGTGTCCGGCCCCGGCGAGCCGAAGGTGGTCGCCCCCGACGGGTTCGGCCTGCCCGCGAGCTGGTTCGCGTCGTTCATGAAGACGGCGAAGTACGACGCGACGCACACCTTCGACCAGCGCCTCACCCAGATGATGGCCGACCCGAAGTTCAAGGCCGACCCGGTGAAGCGCGCCTCGATGCTCGCCGACTTCCAGGACCGCATCGAGAAGGCCACGCTGCCGGCCGGACTCGCCACCCAAGTCGCCCAGCTCGAGACGAAGTTCAAGGCCAAGTTCCCCGGGCAGGACATGCGCATCAGGTCGAGCAGCGACAGCGAAGACCTGCAGGGCTTCAACGGCGCCGGGCTGTTCGACTCGTTCACCTTCAAGGTCAAGGACTCGAACAAGCCAGGCAGGACGCTCGGCGACCGGCTGAAGAAGGTGTTCGCCAGCGTCTGGAACGACCGCGCCTACTCGGAGTTCGACTTCTACCGAATCAGCCCGCACTCGGTGGACATGGCCGAGCTGGTGATGCCGGCGACGGACAACGAAGTCGCCAACGGCGTGGTGCGCTGGGGCGGCGCGATTCCCGGGTGGGACACGATGACGGTGAACGCGCAGGTCGGCGAGAACCTGGTCACCAACCCGGAAGACGGCGCGACGCCCGATGCCCTGGTGGTGGGGAACTACGGGTTCAACGGCGAGCCCGAGATTCAGTACGAGGCGCGGACGAACCAGGCGCTGCCGGCGGGCCGCAAGGCGGTGCTGACCGACGGCGAGGTGAAGGCGCTGTTCAAGTCGATGAAGGTGATTCAGGACCACTTCAAGAAGCTGTACGGGAAAGAGAACGACCCGAACTTCAGCATCGAGTGCGAGTTCAAGATCACCTCCGACGGGAAGCTGTTGATCAAGCAGGCCCGGCCCTGGGTGGGCTGACGCGGGCCTACGACTTCTTGCCCTTCAGCCGCTGGTACTCGGCCCAGTGGGCCCGGGCCTGGGTCAGCGACCGCTGCACCTCGACGTCGAGCGCGGAGTGCGGTTCGGGCTCGTCGGCCTCGGCGACCGCTTCGGCTTCCACGGCGGCCTCGTCCTCGGCGGCCAGCACGGCGGCCGCGCCCGCCAGCGCCGGTTCGGTCGCCTTGCCGCGGTCGATGTGCACCTCGTCGAGCTCGCCGTGCTCTCGCGCCGCGGTGCCGCTCCAGAGCAGCCGCGCGTGCAGGTCACCTCCGAAGCGCACCATCAGGGCCGCCAGCACCCGTTTGAAGAACAGGCCGCCGACGTCGTTGCAGATGAAGATTTCCGTCAGCACCGACTCGGGGCCGATGGGACGGAAGCGCAGGTAGCTGTCCGAGTCGGCCACCGACACCACCGCGTCGCCCCCGTCTTCCTCGACCGACAGCGACAGGTCGGGCGCCAGCATCGCCGGCAGACGGGGCAGCTCGGCCGCCGGCACCTTGAGGCGGAAAGAGAGAACCTGGGCGCTCTCGATTCGGTTGGACACGGCTAGAGGTCGACCTTCTTCTCCGAGTGGTCGTGCCCGTCGAACCGCAGCATCAGGCCCTTCCCCTCGACCTTGGTGACCAGGTTGACCGGGCGGCGCCAGAGCGACTGGAGGTTCTTCAGCGTCTCTTTCGCGTAGTCGCCCTTCAGGTCCTGCCCGTCGTGCTTGTGCGCCACCACCAGCTCGCCGCGGTTGTCGAAGTTGGCCTCGGCCACCTCGATGATGGGCTGTCCGAAGTTGGTGAGCTGGTGCAGGAGCTTCGACTTCACCTTGCGGAACTCGCGGTCGAGGATTTCCCACGAGTTGCGCTTCTCGTTGAAGCCGTAGACGAACAGCTTCTGGTCGATGGCGAACTCGGCGGTCAGGAAGGTGTCGATGAAGGTGATGTCGTTGTAGTGCTTGCGCACCTCGAACAGCTTCTCGCGCCCCGCGCCCAGCTTCTTGTCCCACACCCTGCGCGTGCGCAGGTCGTCGCACTCGTCCCATTCTTTGCCGAAGCGGCCCTTGTTCCATCGGTCTTCGATGTCGCGGTACAGCTCGATGCCCAGCTTGTACGGGTTGAGCGACCCCGGCCGGGTGCCCATGGTGCCCGAGTGGTGGTCGGCGTAGTCGATGATCTCGTGGTCCTGTAGCGCCCGGGTGGTCATGATGGTCGAGTGCCAGTAGCTGGCCCAACCCTCGTTCATGATCTTGGTCTGGCCCTGCGGCGCGAAGTAGTAGGCCTCCTCGCGCAAGATGGCGAGGATGTCGAGCTCCCAGTCCTCGAGCGGAGCGTGCTCGAGCAGGAATAACAGGACGTCGCGCTGCGGCCGCTCGGGAAACTTCTTGGTCTTCAGCTTCTCATCGGCGACCTTCTTGCGCTGCGCCTCGATGAACTCGCTGGGGTTGACGAAGCCGCGCATGTACTCGCGGCCGACCTTGAAGCCCTCGACGCGCTCGTTCGACTTCGCCTCCTCGGCCGCGCGGGCCGGGTCGGGGTTGCGGCGAATGTGCGGCGCGTGCTGGTCGATCAGGTTCTCGAGCGACAGCGCGCGGTCGATGAAGTCCTCGACCTTTTCGACGCCGATCTTGTCGACCCACCGCCGCACCCGAGTGGCGTGGTTCGCCATCTCGTCGATCATCCGCCGGTTGGTGTGGGCGAACGAGAAGTTGTTCTTGAAGAAGTCGCAGTGGCCGTAGACGTGGGCCATCACCAGCTTCTGGTCGACCTCGGCGTTCGACTCTAGCAGGTAGGCGTAGCAGGGGTCGTTGTTGATGACGAGCTCGTAGATCTTCGACAGCCCGTACTCGTACCCCTTCGACAGCGACTCGTACTCCATGCCCCAGCGCCAGTGCGGGTACCGGTTGGGGAAGCCGCCGTACGACGCCACCATGATCAATTCGTCGTAGGTCAGCACCTCGAAGACGGTCTCGAAGAAGTCGAGGCCGAACTCGCGCGCGTACCCCTCGATCTCGGCCTTCAGGTCGGCCAGCCGGGGCGAGAGGCTCTTCGGCATCAGCGCCCCTTCCCGAGGAAGTCCTTGATCGACTGGTAGATGGCGTCCTTGTCGGCGATCTCGGACAGCGCCACCCGGTCGTTGTCGCCGATCGACTCGCGCAGGTCCTTGA
>JAHFDQ010000461.1:0-1745 GCA_023248915.1 Archangiaceae bacterium
CACGAAGCCTCCGATTGACGGCCCGAGCACCCTCATCGAAGTCACCAGCGTCGAGTTCAGCGCCACCGCGTTCGGAATGTCGTCCCCGGCCAGGTCGGCGAGCATCGACTGCCGGGCGGGAATTTCGAACGCGTACGTGCTGCCCAGCACCGCCGCCAGCGGCAGCAGGTGCCAGGCCCGCACCCACCCGGTGAAGGTGAGCACCGCCAAGAGCGTCGCCTGCGCCATCGCGATGGACACCGCCGCGAGGACGACCCGCTTCCGCGGCCAGCGGTCGGCTACCGAGCCCCCGTAGAGCCCCAGCGCGAAGACCGGAATCTGAGACGCGAAGCCGACGGCCCCCAGCATCCACGCCGAGTGGGTGAGCCGGTACATCAGCCAGGACAGCGCCACCGGCTGCACCCAGTTGCCCATCAGGGAGACGGACTGCCCGAAGAAGAACAGGCGCAGGTCCCGTCGGGACAGACAGCGCAAGGCGTGCGGCCAGGTCAAGGCCGGAAGCCTACCGCGCGGCGCGCTTCCAAAGGCCTTTTCCCGGAGTAAGGTGCCGCCCGCCCGCGAGCCCCCCGTGTCCGAAGTCGTCCTCACCGGAATCCAGAAGTCCTTCGGCGCCAACCCCATCGTCAAGGGCGTCGACCTGCGCGTGGCCCAGGGCGAGTTCCTGGTGCTGGTGGGACCTTCGGGCTGCGGCAAGACGACGCTCTTGCGGCTCATCGCCGGGCTCGAGACCATCGACGCCGGCGAGCTGACCATCGGCGGGCGCCGGGTGAATGACTTGCCCCCCCGCGAGCGCGACGTGGCGATGGTGTTCCAGTCGTACGCGCTCTACCCGCACATGTCGGTGCGCGAGAACCTGGCGTTCGGGCTGGCGTTGAGGAAGATGCCGAAGGCCGAGATCGACGCGCGCGTGGCCGAGGCGGCGTCGCTGCTCGAGCTGTCGGGGCTGCTCGAACGGAAGCCCAAGGCGCTCTCGGGCGGCCAACGCCAGCGGGTGGCGATGGGGCGGGCCATCGTGCGGCGGCCGAAACTCTTTCTGTTCGATGAACCGCTGTCCAACCTCGACACCGCGTTGAGGGTGCAGATGCGCGGCGAATTGGCCCGGCTGCACCGCAAGCTCGCCACGACGATGATCTACGTCACCCACGACCAGGTCGAGGCGATGACGCTGGCGACCCGGGTGGCGGTCTTCAACGCTGGTGTGCTGCAGCAGGTGGGCGCGCCCCTGGCGCTCTACGACCGGCCCGGGAACCGCTTCGTGGCGGGGTTCCTCGGCTCGCCGGCGATGAACTTCCTCGACGTCCGCCGCGAGGGCGCGTCGCTCGCCGGCAAGGGCTTCGCGCTCGCCGTGCCCGACGGGCTGCCCCCGAACGAGGGGCCCGAGCTCTTGGTGGGCCTTCGGCCGCAGGACCTGGTCGTCGGTTCCGCCGGGCCGTTGCAAGGCCAGGTCGAGGCGGTCGAGCGGCTGGGGTTCGACGGGTACGCCTACCTGAGCTCGCCGGCGGGCCCGGTGGCGGCGCGGTTCGACAAAGGCACGAACGTGGCGGTGGGTGACTCGGTGCGGGTCAGCCCCGTCCGCGACGCGGTGCACGCCTTCACCGCCGATGGCTCGCGCGCGCTGCGCCACCCCTTCGAGTCGGTCGCCCGCGAGGCGGCCTCGTGAGTCGGGCGCGGTGGGCGGCGGTGGCCCTGGCGGCCGCGGCGGCTCCGGCGTGGGGAGAGGACGGCGCACCCGGTCCGGTGAAGCT
>JAHFDQ010000461.1:1755-5106 GCA_023248915.1 Archangiaceae bacterium
GGTGAAGCTGTGGCACTCGTACCGGGGGGCCGAGGAAGAGGCACTCGAGAAGTCCGCCGCGCTGTTCGAGCAACAGACCGGCGAGAAGGTCGACCTCTTGGCGATTCCGAACGACGTGCTCGGCGACAAGCTGACCGCCGCCATTCCGCACGGAGTCGGACCGGACGTGTTCATCTTCAACCACGAACGGCTGCGCTCGTTTCAACACCTGGGCATCGTCACCGCCTCGGACGGCAGCATCGACAAGAGCGCCTACTTCGCCAACGCGGTCGATGCGCTCTCGGTGGACGGCAAGACGTATGGCTACCCGCTGTCGCTGAAGTGCCTGGCGCTCTACTTCAACACCCGGCTGGTGCCGCGGCCGCCGGCCGACACCACCGAGCTCGAACGCCTCTTGCCGGGCCTTTCCCGCCCCGACGAGAACCGGTTCGGCCTGGCCTACGAGACCGGCAACTTCTACTTCCATGCTCCGTTCCTGTTCGGCTTCGGCGGCGACCTGTTCGACGCCGGTGGCCGCGCCACCTTCGACACGAAGGGCATGGTGCGCTCGCTGGAGTACGTGAAGCGCCTTCAGGACTCGCGCTTCATCCCGATGGAGACGTCGGGCGCGCTGGTGAAGTCGCTGTTCAACGACGAGCGCGCGGCGATGGTGGTGAGCGGCCCGTGGTTCGCCGGCGAGATAGCCCCGTCGGTGAAGTACGGCGTGGCGCAACTGCCCAGGAACTCCGAGACCGGCCGGCCGATGAGCCCGTTCCTCGGCGTCGAGGCGGCGTTCGTCTCTCCCCGCTCGGCCCAACTCCCGCAGGCGCAGGCGCTGGCGCGCTTCCTGTCGGTGGGGGCCGCCTCGCGGTTGCGCGCGGTGACGGGGCGGCAGGTGCCGGCAAACGCCGCCGCCTACGAAGACTCGGCCGTGCAAGAGGACTCGCTCATCTCGTCCTTCCGCCAGGCCGCCGCCAACGCCACGCCCATGCCCAACACGTTGGAGATGGCCCGGGTGTGGGAACCGATGAAGCTGGCGTTGAGGGCGGTGCTGCAGGGCGGCGTGGCGCCGGCCGAGGCGGGCGCGCTGGCCGACCGGCGCTACCGGGCGCTGCACCGGGAAAGGCCCCCCGACGCCTCGCCGGTGCCCTACCTGGCGGTCGGCGCGCTGGCGCTGGTCGCGGGCGGCGCGTACCTCGCGCGAAAGCCCCGGGCCCTGCTGCCGTTCAGGCGCCGCTACCCCGACGTGGCGCGCGCCGCCGTCTACACCGGCCCGGCCGTCGCGGGCCTGCTGGTGCTGGTGGCGGTGCCGTTCGTGGTGGGCATCTCGCTGTCGCTCTTCCACCACGAGGCGGGCAGCTACTCGTTCGTCGGGCTGGCCAACTTCGCCGACATCCTCGCCTCGCGCGGCTACCGCATCTCGGAACCGCTCTCGTTCTATTTCACGCTCGTGGTGACGGTGGCCTGGACGCTCGTCAACGTCGTGCTGCACGTCGGGCTGGGGCTTTTCCTCGCCATCTTGCTGAAAGAGCCTCTGCTGAAGCTGCGCGGGGTGTTCCGGGTCTTGCTGATCGTTCCCTGGGCGGTGCCCAACTACATCACCGCGCTCATGTGGAAGGGCTTGTTCCACCGGCAGTTCGGCGCCATCAACGGCTTCCTGGTGCTGCTCGGCCTCGAACCGGTGAGCTGGTTCACCCGCTTCTCGACGTCCTTCGCCGCGAACGTCGCGACCAACACCTGGCTGGGCTTCCCCTTCATGATGGTGGTGGCGCTGGGCGCGTTGCAGTCGATTCCGCAGGACCTGTACGAGGCCGCCGAGGTGGACGGCGCGTCGAAGTGGGTGCAGTTCCGGCGCATCACCCTGCCGCTGTTGCGCCCGGCGCTCTTGCCCGCGGTCATCCTCGGCAGTGTGTGGACGTTCAACATGTTCAACATCATCTACCTGGTGTCGGGGGGCGAACCCGGAGGGTCCACCGACATCCTCGTCTCCGAGGCCTACCGCTGGGCGTTCCAGCGCAACGAGCAGTACGGCTTCGCCGCGGCGTACTCGGTGCTCATCTTCTTCGTGCTGCTCGGCTGGTCGACCGTCACCAAGCGCGTCACCCGCGCCACCGACGAGCTGATGGGATGAGGCGGCGCTCGGCGCTCTGGGTGGCGGCGCTGCACGCGGGCCTGGTCCTCGTGTGCGCGGCGACCCTGTACCCGGTCTTGTGGGTGGTGAAGATGGCGCTCTCTCCCACCGAGAGCCTGTCGCTGTCGGCCAACCCGCTGCCCAGCGAAGTTTCCTTCGAGCACTTTCAGGCGGTGCTCTTTGCCCACGACTCCGCCGGGCGCTGGGTGTTCGGTCGGCAATTGTTGGCCAGCCTCGTGGTCTCGGGCGCAACCACGGTGGTGGGGCTGACGCTGGCCGTGTCGGCGGCCTACGCGCTGTCGCGCTTCAAGTTCCCGGGCAAGCAGGGCGGCATGCAGGCGTTGCTGGTGACCCAGATGTTCCCGGCGACCCTGATGCTGGTGCCGCTCTACTCCATTCTCCAGCGGCTCTCGCTGCTCGACAGCCTCGGCGGGCTGGTGCTCGTCTACGCGACCTCGAGCCTGCCGTTCAGCATCTGGATGTTGAAGGGTTACTTCGACACGCTGCCCCGAGAACTCGAGGAAGCGGCGGTCATGGACGGCGCCTCTCCCGGCCAGGTGTTCCTGCGCGTGGTGCTGCCGCTGGCGCGCCCGGCGCTGGCCGTCACCGCGCTGTTCTCGTTCATGACGGCGTGGAACGAGTTCATCCTGGCGGCGACCTTGCTGAACGACGCGTCGATGTTCACGCTGCCGGTCGGCCTGCAACGCTACGTCGGCGAGTACAAGGTCGAGTGGGGGAAGTTCGCCGCCGGGGCGCTGGTGGTGTCGGCGCCGGTGATGGCGCTGTTCTTCGCGCTGCAGAAGCACCTCGTCGGAGGCCTGACCGCCGGGGGCGTCAAGGGTTGAGCGGGCGACCGTCGGGCCTCGATTCCGCTCGGCCTGAGCGGCTACTGCTCGCCCCGAGTGAAGTCGCGGGGCGCCCCAGTTCTTCCGGTCCGCGCCCCGGCTGAGCGGTGGACCTTGACGGCCGGGGTCCAGCGAGACTATCGAGCGCGCGCATGAGAGCACTCATCCTATGCGGTCTGTTGTTCCCTGCCCTCGCGCTCGCGCAGATGGCGCCGGCCGAAGTCTTCACCGACAAGGGCGACACGTTCACGCGCGCCGGCACCAAGGCGGGCCTGGCCGTCGGCAGCGTCGTCACCATCTTCGGCGACAAGATCGGCGACACCGACCAACGCCGCCGGGTGGGCAGCGCCTCGGTGATGGAAGTATGGGAAACCCTCGCCCGCATCAAGCTCGACC